>JAZREK010000057.1:0-15577 GCA_045660765.1 Clostridia bacterium | reverse complement strand
AAGCATCCGAAAAATAGTAAGTTTGGATGTAGAACAAGGCAAAAATGTGAAGTTATCCTGACGGATTACAAGCATTTTTAACGCAGTTATACGCCAAAATCACTATTTTTGGACAAATAATCCCTATAACCAACCCGCTTTCTGAATGTCGTCTTTCTTTTTAAATTTCCGAAATATCGTATGGTGTACTCTGATATACAAAGTAGTTAAGCCAGTTTGAATAAATAAGATTTGCGTGACCGCGCCATGTAACAAGAGGTTCTTTTGTCGGGTCATCGTCGGGGAAATAATTTTCGGGAACAAGGGGATTCATACCTGCTTTTTCGTCACGCACATACTCTTTTTTAAGAGTATCTGCGTCGTATTCACTGTGCCCTGTTATAAAAATCTGTTTTCCGTTCTTTGTGGATGCGGCGTAAAGGCCGGCCTCCTTGGAAGTGGCAAGGATTTTTATATCTTTGCACTTTTTAACATCTTCAATTCTGACTGTGGTATGTCTTGAATGAGGAACCATAAACACATCGTCAAAACCGCGCAGAAGCATTGACTGCTTGTATGCCGCCGTATGCTTGTAAACGCCGGAAAGCTTTTCTTCAAGCGGGATTTTCGGAATACCATAATGGTAATACATCGCTGCCTGTGCGCCCCAACAAATGTGGAAGGTAGAGTGGACGTTGGTTTTTGTCCATTCCATAATTTCGCAAAGCTCTTCCCAGTAGTCAACCTCTTCAAACTCCATTTTTTCAACAGGTGCGCCGGTAATTATCATTCCGTCGAACTTTAAATCTTTTATATCGTCAAAGGTTTTGTAGAATGCAAGCATATGCTCTTCGGAAACGTTTTTTGACTTGTGAGTGCTCATCTGAATAAGAGTGATTTCAACCTGAAGCGGAGTGTTACCCAAAAGTCGCGCAAGCTGGGTTTCCGTCTCGATTTTTGTGGGCATCAGATTCAAAATACCGATGCGAAGCGGACGGATATCCTGTGTCATAGCGCGTTTTTCGGTCATTACAAATATATTTTCGTTTGTCAGCGTTTTCGCTGCAGGAAGTTTATCGGGGATTTTAATAGGCATTATATCACCTCGGAGAAAAGATTAGATTTTTTCAAGTGCCTGTGCAATATCGGCAATAATATCGTCCTTATCCTCAATACCGCAAGAGAAACGGATAAGGTCAGGCGAAACGCCTGCCGCACGAAGCTCGTCATCGTTCATCTGGCGGTGTGTAGCGCTTGCAGGGTGAAGACAGCATGTCTTTGAATCTGCAACGTGTGTTTCAATTGATGCAAGCTTAAGGTTTTTCATAAACTCTTCAGCAGCGGCTCTGCCACCCTTTACGCCAAATGAAATAACACCGCAGGAACCGTTGGGAAGGTATTTCTTCGCGGTTTCATAGTATTTGTCTTCGGGAAGTCCGCTATAGCGAACCCAAGTGATTTTTTCGTGGTCACGTACAAATTCAGCAACTGCCTGTGCGTTTTCTGTGTGACGCTTCATACGAAGTTCAAGACTTTCAAGACCAAGATTGATAAGGTACGCGTTCTGCGGTGACTGGATTGAGCCGAGGTCACGCATAAGCTGAACTGTTGCTTTTGTAATATATGCGCCCTCAATACCGAATCTTTCTGTGTATGTAACACCGTGATAACTGTCATCGGGTGTGCAAAGACCGGGGAACTTGTCGGGGTATTTTGTCCAGTCAAACTTACCTGAATCAACGATACATCCGCCGACACCACTTGCGTGACCATCCATATACTTGGTTGTTGAATGAGTAACGATGTCCGCGCCCCATTCAAAAGGACGACAGTTGATAGGTGTCGCAAATGTGTTGTCAATGATAAGCGGAACACCGTGTGCGTGTGCTGCGTTTGCAAATCTTTCAATATCAAGAACGTCGAGAGCAGGGTTAGCGATAGTTTCGCCGAATACAGCCTTTGTATTGGGACGGAATGCCGCTTCAAGCTCTTCGTCTGTGCAATCGGGCGATACGAATGTGAATTCGATACCCATTCTCTTCATAGTAACGGCGAAAAGGTTGTATGTGCCACCGTAAATTGCAGAAGATGAAACGATATGGTCACCGCATGAAGCGATATTGAATACGCTGTAGAAAGATGCCGCCTGACCGCTTGATGTAAGCATAGCCGCGGTGCCACCTTCAAGTTCAGCTATACGTGCTGCAACGCAATCGTTTGTGGGGTTCTGAAGACGGCTGTAGAAATATCCCGAAGCTTCAAGGTCAAAAAGCTTGCCCATAGCTTCGCTTGTTTCATATTTAAATGTGGTACTCTGATAAATGGGAATCTGTCTGGGTTCGCCATTTTTGGGAGAGTAGCCTGCCTGAATGCATTTTGTTCCGATTTTGTAGTTTGACATGATATTTACCTCGCTTAATGCAAAATTACCTTATTATATTAGTATATCATTTGAGCAGATGTTTTGTCAATTGCAAAGGGGGATAGGGAATATTTTTTCAAAAAAATAAAAATAATACTTGCTTTTTGAAAAAATGTGTGTTATCATAGTCAGTGCATTTGAAAATATGTGCTTGTAGCTCAGTTGGATAGAGTATTTGGCTACGAACCAAAGGGTCAGGGGTTCGAATCCCTTCAAGCACGCCACAAAAAGAAACACATTCACGTCAGTGGATGTCTTTTTGCTTTGTAAAAGATGGGGGATTCGAACCCTGTGAGGGCAACGAGCGAAAAGAAAACGATTGGTAATCGTTTTCAGCGAAGTTGATGCGAAGACGGGTACTGCGCGAGAGCGCGGTCGTCAAGCAGGGGATATGCGAAGCATATACATCCCTTCAAGCACGCCATAAAAGAAAGACATTCACGTCAGTGGATGTCTTTTTTGCTTTGTAAAGAATGGGGGATTCGACCCCTGAGAGGGAATCGAGCCTGAGCGCTGCCTGTGGCAGATGAAGCGAAGGCGCAGAGTTGTGCAGCGGTCGGCAGAGGACGAGGGGATTTATCCCCGAAGGAAAATGTCGGGCACCGCAAACGGGAGAGCGAAAAGAAAACGATTGGTAATCGTTTTCAGCGAAGTTGATGCGAAGACGGGTACTGCGCGAAGGCGCGGTCGTCAAGCAGGGGATATGCGAAGCATATACATCCCTTCAAGCACAAGGCGGGAGCAGACATCCATTGATTTGGGTGTTTGTTCTTTTTTGTGTTTTTTTGGGGTGGCTACGACCCCTGAAAAGTACCAAACTTGACAAAAATTGAATATATGTTATAATTAAACCAATAGAGCATCTGTCAGCAAAAGTGAAACCAAAGAATAAAAATAAATGAAAAGGGGAAAATACAGTGTATTTTCCCCTTTTGTTGAGTATTGCATCTGAAAGAGGTGTTTTTTATTAAAAGACTGCTTAGATTTGTTGTTGAGGTAATCAAAAAAAGCTTCAAAGACAAAATAGACATCCATTCCGCAAATGTTGCGTTTTTCGTGACGGTTTCTTTTGTTCCGTTTATTATGCTTCTTCTCAGTATGGTACGCTTTTTCCCTGTTGAAGAGGCAAATGTTATGAAAGAAATTGTTTCCGTTTTCCCAAAAGGAGCGCGCAGCGCAGTGTCTGCGCTTATTTACGAGTCTTACGAGAAAAGTGGCACGGCACTTATTTCTATTACTGCCATAACCACACTTTGGGCGGCATCTATCGGCGTTCATGCTCTTGTAACGGGACTCAACCTTATCTTTAACGAACACGAAACCAGAAACTTTTTCCTGCTCCGTCTTATGAGTATGATTTACACCCTTCTTCTGATGGTTCTTCTTCTTTCATGTTTGGTATTCTTCGTTTTTGGCAATGCTATTATCAATAGCCTTTCAAAATCCGTTCCATGGATGTTTCAAATAGCGCCACTGTTTATGAGTTTTCGTATCGCGATTGGTACTGTGGTGCTGGCAATATTCTTTGTTACTATGTACACAGTAATTCCTGCCAGAAAAACTAAATTTTATGTTCAGATCCCCGGCGCGCTTTTAAGTGCAATCGGCTGGATCGGATGCTCGGGGATTTTCTCTTACTATTACGAGAATATCGCAAACTTTTCATACCTTTACAGTAGCTTGTCCGTAATTGTGTTCTTTATGTTATGGCTGTTTTTCTGTATATACATCCTCTTTGTCGGGGCCGAGGTTAACCGATGCATTGAAGAAAAAAGGGAGCGCAAGGCTCTTATCGGATAAAAAAATAAAATAACTCTTTGACAAAAAATTCAAAAAGTGCTATAATAAAATCGTGATAAGTGTCGGAATTTTCAGAGACGGAGGCGTACCATGTACAAAATCGGTGACAGCGTTGTGTATCCTATGCATGGCGCAGGTATCATTGAAGACATCGAGCAGAAAGAAATTTTGGGAAAACAGCAGTCGTACTATGTCATCCGTATGCCCATAGGCGATATGAAAGTAATGGTACCTACAGAAAACGCGCAGGGCGTTGGCGTGCGTGACGTTATCGGTGAAAAAGACGCTGAAAAAGTTATGCAGGCTTTCCGCGAATCGGAGACAGATGTTATCCAGAATTGGAACAAGCGTTACCGTGACAATATGGTTAAAATCAAAAGCGGTGATGTTTTTGAAGTTGCCGCCGTTGTAAAAAGCCTTATGCTCCGTGACCGCGAAAAAGGGCTTTCTACAGGGGAACGCAAGATGCTTTCCAACGCAAAACAGATTTTAATAAGTGAAATTGTAGTGGCTACGGGAATTGACCATGAAAGTATTGAGGAAAAACTTTACGGCATGGTTGACGAGGAGCTTTCTCAGGGATAATACAAAGCCATTGACCGCTGGTTAATGGCTTTTTGATTTGGGTGATTTATATGTATGGTAATAAAAGCGTTTCAGCAGTAATAGTTGCCGCAGGAAAAAGTACGCGTATGGGGCAAAACAAAATCCTGATGAAAATACTCGGGAAAAGTGTGCTTGTTCATACGGTGCAGGCAATTATAAAAACAAATATCTGTGATGAAGTGATTGTCGTTGCAAGTGCGGAAAATATCGGAATTTTCACGCAGGAGCTTGAATGTTTCGGCAACATTCGTGTGGTGCAAGGTGGTATAACTCGTGGAGAAAGTGCGTACAACGGAATTTGTGCGGCAAACGGAGATTTTGTACTTATCCACGACGGAGCAAGACCACTCGTAGCGGAAGAAATCATAGAAAATACCGTAAAAACCGCAATAGAAACAGGCGCTGCCGCAGCAGGTGTAGTGCCGAAGGATACGATAAAAGTCATAAAGCAAGATAATGTTATTGAAAAAACGGTGGACAGAAAATGCGCCATCCTGATACAGACTCCGCAGGTGTTTGCGCGCGAAGAAATCAAGTCGGCCTACGAAAAGTTCGGGTTTGAAGAAACCGACGATTGCGCACTTATGGAAAAGGCGGGTAGAGATATTGCTGTTACCGAAGGGAGCTATGAAAATATCAAGCTTACTACGGCTGAAGATATCTTTACCGCGACACAAATTATGGGCGGAGGGGTAAATATGCGAATAGGAACAGGATTTGATACACATAAACTTGTAGAGGGTCGCGACCTTATAATCGGTGGCGTGAAAATTCCGCACGACAAGGGACTTTTGGGACACAGCGACGCAGACGTGCTTTGCCACGCGATTATTGATGCACTTTTCGGTGCGGCGGCGATGGGCGATATAGGAAGACATTTCCCCGACACCGACGAGAAGTACAAGGGTGCTGACAGTATTGCGCTTTTACGTGAAGCGACAAAGCTTGTGCGAGAAAGCGGATACGAAATCGGAAATATAGATACAACGATAATTGTGCAGAAGCCGAAAATGGCTCCGCATATAGAAAAAATGCGTGAAAACCTTGCTTGTGCGATGGGCGTTGATGTGGAAAAAGTCAGCGTTAAGGCAAAGACAAACGAGCAGATGGGTTTCACCGGACGCGAGGAAGGAATCGAAGCAAGAGCAATCGCGCTCCTTGTTTAATGTTGCACAGTTTGGGGACGGGGCAGTTTCTGTTACACGGAAACTGCCCCTGCTTTTTCATTTACAGTAAATAAACGAGGTATGGGGGACGGGTCCATTTTTTGTGCACCTGCGGATTACAAAAATGTCCCCGTCCCCGCACACAACACCCAACAACAAAGTGAGTAAAAACCACCCGATTTGGATAACATAACCACGAAAGGTGGTTTTTTTATGAAGGGCGTACTCAAAAAGTCGGCGCTTTTTCTCCTGAGCGCCGCGGGAATAATGCTTATATTAATAGGAACATACACTATTTTTTCCAAGGATGATATTACCAAAGGTCCTGCAGGCAAAAATATCAGCGCACGCATACCCGAGGTCAACATACCCCAAAGCACCAGACTGCTTCGTGAAGATATGCTCGACGATGCTTTGCGGTGCGTTGTCGGTATATCAAGTGCCGACGCAACAAACGGAATAAGCAAAAAAGTCGAGTGGTATATGGGAAGCGGTGTTCTTGCGACGAGTGACGGATACATCATTACGAATCATCACGTCATAGGTGCGCGTCCGCAAAGGATTGAGGTAACACTATATAGCGGTGAAACCCTCGAAGGAAAAACGGTGTGGAGCGACAGCACCCTTGACCTTGCGATAGTAAAAATAGACGGAACTGACTATCCCCATTGCACCTTGGGGGATGCGAAAACCGTCCGCGTAGGGGAAAATGTTGTTGCAATCGGGAATCCGCTGAGTATGCAATTTGAACGAACCGTGACCGCAGGAATAATAAGCGCAATCGGACGAAGCATCAGCATAGAAACCGATGACGGCGAAATGGGTTATATGGAAGACCTGATTCAGACCGATGCGGCAATCAATTCGGGAAACAGTGGCGGCCCACTCATAAACGAGCGCGGTGAAGTTGTCGGAATTAACACTATCAAGGTCACCTCTGCCGAGGGGATGGGGTTTGCCGTTCCGATAAATGTTTGTGCAAGTATTATTGACAGACTTAAAAAAGTCGGTCAATTCAAAACGCCGTATCTCGGACTTTACGCATACACTCCCGAAGCGGCACGTTATCTTGAACTTGATAATAATATAAAAGAAGGTATGTTTGTTGCAAAACTTGACACCGACGGCCCTGCTTTTTCTGCCGGAATAAGGTATGGAGATGTCATTGTCGCAATAAACGGAGTAGCGGTAAATACCATGCTTTCGCTTCGCGAAGAGCTATATAAAAATCAAAGCGGAGAAGAAATAATTCTGGAATTTATCAGAAATCACGAAAAAAGACGCGTAAATGTCATTTTGTCCTCTGTAAAATAACAGCAACCAAAAAGCATTTTGGCACGAGTTTCTTCCTTATATATATGTGCTTTGAAAAATATTACAAAAAAATCGCTAATATGATAGTAATATTACAAAAGATTACAGTTTCGTTACAGATACAAAAAGTGTATTGACTGATTAAAAAATGGGTGCTATAATGCCAATATAGTAAGAGGGGTGTTCTCTGAACATCCTAAAACTAAAACTTTTGGTGAATTTGAAAGAGGTCGCCGAAAGTGAAAACGACACTCTTTCAAAAAAATATTATTTTATAGGAGGAAGAGATTATGAAAAATCTCAAGAAGACACTCGCAGTTGTTCTTGCATTTGCTATGATCCTTAGCATGGGCGCTATCAGCACTCTCGCTTACTCAGACGTAGCAGAAGGAACAGTAGTTTCTGAGGCTGTTGAAATCCTTTCTAACCTTAATATCCTTAAGGGTTACGAAGATGGTACATTCCAGCCCTCAAAAACAGTTACAAGAGCAGAAATGGCAACAATCATTTGCCGTATGCTCGGTTATGAAGATCAGGCAGCATCAAGCAAGGGTGCTACAGTATTCGAAGACGTTGCTGCAGATCACTGGGCATCAGGTTACATCAATGTAGCTCAGTCTCAGCAGATCATCAACGGTTACCGCGATGGTAACTTCGGTCCCGAAGATCAGGTTACTTACGAACAGGCTGTAAAGATGATCGTTGCATCTCTCGGTTACGACCTTGCAGCAGGTGCAAAGGGCGGTTACCCCACAGGTTACCTTGCAATCGCATCTTCAAAGGGTATCACAAAGAACGCTAACGGTCGTGTAGGCGACGCTGCTACAAGAAGCTCAATCGCTGTTCTTGTTTACAACGCTCTTGAAGTTGAACTTATGGACCAGACATCTTGGTCTTCAGGCACAGCTGGTAACGAATACGGTATGACAGGTGAAACTGTTCTTTCTCGTTACCTCGGCGTTAAGAAGATCGAAGGTGTTGTTAACACAACTCCTCTCACATCTCTCGTTGAAAATGCTTACGATCCCGAATCAAGTGCATACGTTGCATTTGAAAGCGTTAAGGAATGGAAGTTCGAAAACAAGAGCTACGTTCTTAAGGATGCTACAAACCCCGGCGCAATCAACGCTGACCTCGTAGCTGATGCAGATCAGTACCTTGGTAAGAAGGTTGTTGCATACGTTGGTACAGAAGCTGACGCTGCTACAGGCGAAGTTATGATCTACGCTATGGCTGAAAAGCAGGGCGCAAACGCAGCAATTTCTTTCAACGCTATTCAGCTCGTTGAAAATGATGAAGCTGACAAGCTTTACTACAAGAAGGCTGGCTCAAACAAGAAGTATGACGTTAAGCTTAACCTTGACACAGTATTCGTAAACTACGACGAACTTGATGTTTCAGACCTTGAAACTGAAGTTGAAGAAGACAGCGAAGCAGATTACGTTTCAACAATGGATATCATGGCTGTTCTTGAAAACGGCGGTACAATCGAACTTATCGATAGCGACGCTACACAGAACGGTTACGAATCAGCAATCATCGTAACTTACGACAGCGAAGCTGTTGTTGAAGAAGTTGAAGTTGACGGTGCAGACATCTACTTCACAACTTATGTTGGTGAGCTCGATGATATCGATACAGAAAGCGAAACAGATCTTACAGTAGTTTACAAGGATGGCGCAGTAGTTGAAGCTACAGCTATCGCTGCTGGCGACACAGTATCAGTAGTTGAAATCGGCGATTCAGTTGATGTTCTCTACGTTTCATCTAAGAACGTTACAGGTAGCGTTGACGGTTGGGACGAAGAAGCAGTTACAATCGCTGGTGAAGAATATGTTCCCTCAGTTCTTAGCGAGATCTCACTTGCAGAACTCCAGAACGTTGAAGGTATCTTCTACCTTAACGTAGATGGTCAGATCGCTTACTTTGACGGTTCAGCTGCTAAGGGTGGCTATGCATTCTTCCTTAACACAGGTAAGGACGCTGGCATGGGCTCTAAGTACTATGCTACAATCGTAGAAGCTAACGGCGAAGTTAAGGCTTACAACTACGCAAAGAACGTTACAATCAACGGCGTTTCAAAGACAGCTGAAGAGGCTCACGACGCTATCGCAGCTCTTATGGGCGACGTTGTATCTGATACAGAAGCATACGCTACAGTTGATACAGCAGCAGACCTTGTATTCGAAGTTACAATTAAGAACGGCGAAATCAAGAAGCTCGTAAACGTTGATTACACAACTCCTGATGAAACAGTTAAGTACAACGCTGACAGAAAAGCATTCGGTGCTAAGACACTTGATGAAACAACTGTAATGTTCGCTCTTGCTGGTGCATACGATGACGATGCTAAGATCGAAGAAGAAGACATCAAGGTTGGCAAGGCTGTTGAAATGCTTGTTGACGAAGAAGAATACTATGTAGCTCTTTCAACAGATGCTAGAGAAAACAGCATCTACAAAGCTGCTATCGGTTACGCTCTTGTAACAGCAGTTTCTATGGAAGGCGAAATCATCGTTATCACAGGTAAGAAGACAGTTTCTTACAATGACGACGTTGCTACAGTTATCGAAGGTATCCAGGGCGGTAAGGAAGTTAAGATCACTCTTTACAACGAAGACGGTTTCCGTTCAAACGACGAATTCGACGCTGCTGACCTTGCAATCGGTGACATCATCCTTACAAGCACAGTTACAGCTGAAGGCGTAGCTGATGACTTCACAGTAGTTCTTGATAAGAGCGAAGAAGAAGTTCTCGTTGAAAACAACGAAGAAAAGGATCTCTACTTCGGTTTCCAGATCGCTACAGGCGCTGAAACAGACTACATCACATTCGAAGATGAAATGGCTGGTATCACAGAAACAGATGGCGTTACATTCATGGAAATGCAGAAGGGTGTAAACACAGTTCTCGTTGACTACACAGAAGACGAAACTGAACCCGAAATCGGTAAGAAGACTCTTTCTAAGACTCTTATCGGCCGTGCTGACAAGTACGCTTCTTACGTATTCGTAAGAGTTATCGACGAAGAAATCGTTGACGTAGTTGTTTACAAGTACGAACTCGACTAATATTTGACTCTTATAAAATAGTCATTTTTAAAAAAGGACAGTCCCTTCGGGGGCTGTTCTTTTTTGTGTTAGAACGGAAACTCGTGTTCCCTCTGTTGTTGCGAGATATATGGGGGACGGGGTAGCTTTTGTTAGCCGCAGGCGTAACTAAAATGACCCGTCCCCAAACCAACGGGGTAGCGAAGCGGCGGCGAGAGAGTGAATGACAGGTGCTTGACAACCACCCCAAAAAACGATAAAATTAAAGGAAAGGAGTTGGTGAATATGAAAAGAACATTATCCTTGATTTTAATACTTCTTCTTGTGCCGACTGTTTCGTTTGCCGAGGAAACTTTATCCCCGATGGAGATTTCATCCATGGAGGAGATTTCATCCCCGATAGAAATCTCGTTTTGTGAAGAAACTCTACTTGAAGAAACTGCGCCCACACTTCGTACCGGCGGTGTAAAAAATGACATTACACTCCTTACCGAAGAACCCGAGGATGTGGCGCATATCCCGAACTTTTTTGCAGAAACTTCGTTCAGAGATATTGTGATTTCATATCTGGAAGCATATATCGAGGAAACAGACTCGCTTCCTAGCGCTCTCAACGTTGAAGGGTACGGCATTACTTTGGAAAATATTGATGCCGAATATTTTACCCCTATTCAGAAAAATCCCCAGCTTCTTCTTGCGCCATCAGTAGGCTACATTGACAGAAATAACGACGGCATTATAGAATTGATAGTCCCTCAATTTCTTGTGAGCAATATTGAAGAATTCTATAGCGAAAGACAAAAGATGATGGACGGATTGCAGGAGTATATTGACCTTGCAAAACAGTACGACACACCTGTTGAAAAGCTTCTCGCCGTTCACGACAGAATGGTCGAGCTTTGCATGTATGACGATCGTGTAATGGATCCCGACCCCGCTGTTTCGTCGCAGGCACCTGCAAGTGTTTTTCACGCGCTCGGTGTTTTCCGCGACAAATTCGCTGTTTGTCAGGGTTATTCACAGGCGATGTATATGATTGGACAAGAACTTGGTATCGAGATAGACTTCTGCCGTTCTGACGAGGCTTGGCATATGTGGAATTATGTAAAACTTGACGGCAAGTGGTACTATATGGATATGACCAACGACGATCCCAGAGATCCGCAGGGAAAAGCAGCGCATACATTCTTCCTCTTCTCGGAAAACAAACTCAATCCGAATGCACACGGAACTGACTATGCTATTATTGGTGGAGGAGAATCCCCCGTATGCGACGACACAACATACGACAGCAATCACCTCTTCAATCTGCCCTTCCTTTTCAAAGGGTATAAAGATGAAGACGGATATTATAACGCAAGCGTGAATTTCACAAGTAGTCGTGAGGGTATAAGTGCAGTAGCTACATTTAAGAGCGACTCGCTCTACGTCGGTCCGGTTGCAGTTGCATCATTGATTGGCGAGGGTAATTATACCGTCACCGAAAACGGTCAGCAGGTGCAAAAAAGAAGCACAAACCTCTATATGATTGAGTATTCGTTCAGAAATATCGGGAAAACATTCCCCGTGATAAGATTCCGCGACGGATATATCACGATGGCAAAGAGAACCTCTATGAATGCGAATAGTGCATATCTCAGGGGGATATTTAGGAATGTCCCGAGTGATCTCGATCTGACACAATTTACGACGTTTGTTTTCGGCGAAGACCTTACTCCGTACAGCACAAAGTTAAATTGGAAATAATAACGGCACCCGTCTCTTGTTTGGGGACGGGTCGTTTTTTTCGGACTATTAAAGGCGGAGCAAGTGGCAGATACGGGTGCAAATAATATAATGGAATACAAAAGTAATATTTCAGGTTGACATAGCAAAAAAAGGTTTTATAATGAAGTTAAGGACTAACAAAGGAGAGTGCTCTACATGGCAAAATACTTTGATAACGCAGAAATTTTCGCATGGATGCCCCTTCTCGGATTTGACAAAGATAAGAGTGACAAGGGCGTGGGACAATTACTCGAAAGAATGAATTTTACACCGCACGCGGTTTCTGTTTTCCTGTGCCATCCCGACATTGTTCATCATCACGACGGTGTGGACAAGGTGCGTCAGCTCCCTCCGGACAATTGCTCGTATCACGCAAACCCTTATAACGAGGAACGTCGCCGTCAGGACTGGACAAATAAGGATTTAAAAGCGCTTGTTGATAATCTTACTGCCAAGGGTATTGAATCCTATCTTGGTATTATGGGTATCGACTTTTTCAATGCGCATCACGAGGAATGGCTTTATGACCATATTGAGCTCAAGTCACATCTGCGCAATATCAAGTGGTCGCTCAACGTTCTCAAAAGATTCAAGGACGGTACATATTACGAAGATTTCTTCGCGGAAAAGCTTTGTCAGACACTTTCCGATTACGGATTTGACGGGGTGCACGTTACGGACAATTTCTGCCCGTCTGGTGGCGGTTGGCGAGAATATTCCTGCGATATGGTAGGGCAGTTTTACGACTATGTGGGACGAGAAATGCCCGAGGAATTAAAGAATCTGACTGAAGAAACCGAGGAGCATATTGGTCTTCGCGGTGATTATATAGAAAAAAATATCAAACAGGAGTGGATTGAGTTTTTTGCGTGGCGTTGGGAAAAGTTCTGGAAAAAGATTTGCGACAGACTTCACGCCATCGGCAAAAAGGCATTTGTTCTGGGTCAATACTGCACAGACCCGTTTGCAACGCTCTACACACGTGGCGTTGATTTAAGAAGAATCGTTAATGCGGGCGTTGACTACCTGATGACAAACGCGTATGCAAACGCATCCACAATGCGTCATGCAGGTCGTCCGTGGTCGTATTACGAACATACAACAGTATGTGCGCTGACAGATGCATTTACTGACAAAGGAAAAAAACTGCAGATGCTCGGCGTTAAAGATGCCAGTGAAGAATGGGACGTTCTTCATCATGCACCCACACTGCTTGAGCGTGACATCAGCTATATGTCGAGCTATCACAGACAGAAAGAAAACGGGTACAAGCATACCCTTGACGGATTCATTGTATGCCTTTCAGACGGCATTTATGAGGATGAGTGGAAGTGGCTTCGCGAAAGATTTGAAGTCGGATTCAAGGATTCTCCCGAAAAGTATATTTCCCCGTCGCTTGTGTGGTCGGATGCTGCACATTATGCAATTTTGCCCGAATACATAAAGAAGCGCCGCTATACTGCGCATAAATGGATGAACTCTCTCGATTGGGCAGGTGCGAATATCGGCGCAGTTGTAAGAAGCGAGGATATAAACGAAAACAGCGGTGACCTTTTTGTGCCTAATTTCGATTTGCTTTCAGAGGAAGAGCAAAGTCGCCTCGCCTCCTACAAGGGTGGTAGTGTTATTGCAACTGCATCAGCAATGGGCGATTTCAAACCTGAAAATGTGGGAATTACCCCCGATATTTATTTCGAGGACCACGACACTCCGTTTGTCAATATGGCATTTGCTTATAATATCGATATCGAGGATAAGGAAGCTATATTGAATATGGCAGGGGAGGATGACGACACCCCCGTTCTGGAAGATCCTCAAAACGCAAATGACAATATAAATACAGTCAGCACACAGATTCCTTATCAGAAGGTTTCAATCGGTTTCCGCAAGGCACTTGCAAAGCTGATGAAGATTAATACCGAAAAGATTTTCGAAGCAAGCCACGGTGTAATCACTATGAAAATGAAGGACGGCGCACTGCGTATTTATGTTATGAACGATGACCGTTTGCGCTACGCTCCTGCGACAATTACTGTTAAGTCGGGCGACATTGAAAAGGTTGATGTTGTCAGCAAATTCCCGCTTCTTCCCGTGAAATTCTCCGACGAGAAGGTGTTTGGATTCCAGGCGCAGGATTACCCCGGCGATCAGCATACATTCCGTGTGCTTGTGCCCCAGGGCGGTGTTTCGATAGTTGACCTTTATCTTAAATAAATTTTCCTTGACGGACACTATGCTTTGTGATACAATTACAAAAGTAAAAGCAATGAAGGAAAGAGTAACCTCTGGAAAGTATCAAGAGAGGGATGCGTTGACGCAAGTCTCCGCTGGAAGCATCCTATACAGACCTTTGGCGAAGACCATTCCGGAGCTGTGGGGAGGAAGTAGTAGTATTCCCCATCGTGAGCCTGCGTTAATGGGAAAATGAGTGAAAAATTAAGGTGGAACCGTGCATTATGCACCCTTAATACATAGCTACAGCTATGTATTAAGGGTGTTTTTTGTTTGGGGACAGGTCAATTTTTGTTGCACCTGCGGATTACAAAAATGTCTCACTGCGGTTCGGTCACGGCTCGGCTCTGCCAGTTCACCGGACTGGCATTCACTTCCTCGCCGCCGCTTCGCTACCCCGTCCCCCCATACAACTCGTAACAACAAAGTTGAAACCCCAAACTTCTTGTTTGGGGACAGGTCGTTTTTGTTACGCCTACGGCTTACAAAAAACACCCCGTCCCCCATACCACGTTTAACAACTATTGTGAAATAAAGAAAGGAAGATTTTAATGGAAATGAATGAACTCCAAACCTTACGTCACAGTGCATCGCACGTTATGGCACAGGCAGTAAAAAGACTTTTCCCCGAAGTGAAGCTTGCAATAGGTCCTGCTATTGATGATGGCTTCTATTATGATTTTGACACACCTAATCCCTTCACCGCTGAAGACCTTGAAAAAATCGAAGCGGAAATGAAGAAAATCGCCAAGGAAAACCTCAAGATTGAGCGTTTTGAACTTCCCCGTGAAGAAGCTCTTGAACTTATGAAGGACGAGCCTTATAAGGTTGAGCTTATCAACGAGCTTCCCGAGGGCGAGGTAATTTCATTCTACAAGCAGGGTGAATTCACAGACCTTTGTGCAGGTCCTCACGTAAATTATACAAGCAAGGTTAAGGCTTACAAGCTTTTAAGCGCAACAGGTGCTTACTGGCGCGGAAACGAAAAGAACAAGATGCTTCAGCGTATTTATGCGACAGCATTTTTAAACAAGGATGACCTCGCTGCAGAACTTGAAAGACGTGAAGAAGCAAAGAAACGCGACCACAACAAGCTCGGTCGTGAACTTGAACTCTTCACAACAAGCGAAGTTATCGGTCAGGGACTTCCCATTCTTCTTCCCAAGGGTGCAAGAATTATTCAGCTTCTTCAGAGATTTGTTGAGGATGAGGAGCAGAAACGTGGCTGGCTCCTTACAAAA
>JAZREK010000056.1:0-21062 GCA_045660765.1 Clostridia bacterium | reverse complement strand
TCTTGTATTCGTTGATATCCGTGACAGAAGCGGTATCTCACAGATAGTTTTCGAGCCTGATAATGCTCCCTTACAGGAAAAAGCTGCAGAGCTTCATATGGAATATGTAATCGCAGTTACAGGTAAGGTAAGAATGAGAAGTAACATCAACGAAAACATTCCTACCGGTAAGGTTGAAATCGAAGCAGAAGAGCTTCGTATTCTTAACACCTGTGAAGTTACACCCTTTGTTGTAACAGACGATGTTAAGGCTGGCGAAGACCTTCGTCTTAAGTACCGCTACCTTGACCTTAGAAGACCTACTCTTGTAAACACACTTCAGCTTCGTCACAGAGTAACACAGATTGCAAGAAGATACTTTGACGAAAACGGTTTCCTTGAAATCGAAACACCTATCCTTACAAAAAGTACACCCGAAGGTGCGCGTGACTACCTCGTTCCCAGCCGTGTTTACCCCGGTAACTTCTTCGCTCTTCCCCAGTCACCCCAGCAGTATAAACAGCTTCTTATGCTCGGCGGTATGGACAGATATATCCAGATTGCAAAATGTTTCCGCGACGAAGACCTTCGCGCAGACCGTCAGCCCGAATTTACACAGATTGACCTTGAAATGAGCTTCGTTGATGAAGACGATGTTATGAATATGAATGAAGGCTTCCTCAAGAGAGTATTTAAGGAAGCACTCGATTACGAAGTAACTCTTCCTCTTCCCAGAATCACATGGCAGGAAGCTATGGACAGATTCGGTAGCGACAAGCCCGATACAAGATTCGGTCTTGAGCTTTGCGATATGAGTGACCTTTTTGAAAACTGTGGCTTCAGCGCATTTGCTGACACAGTTAAAAATGGTGGTACTGTTCGCGCAATCAATGCAAAGGGACTTTCAGACAAACTTACAAGAAAGACACTTGATAACCTTGTTGAGTTTGTTAAGACATATAAGGCAAAGGGTATGGCTTGGCTTATCGTGGATGAAAACGAAATCCGCGGTTCTATTGCAAAGTTCTTCTCTCCCGAAGAGCTTAAGGCTATCGCTGACAAAGCAGATGCCAAGGCAGGCGACGTTATCCTCTTTGTTGCAGACATTAAGGCAAGCGTTGTTTACGCATCACTTGGTGCGCTCCGCTGCGAAATCGCGAAGAGATTTGACCTTATCCCCGAAGGTCTCTTCAATCTCCTTTGGGTAACTGACTTCCCGCTTCTTGAGTATGATGAGGAAGAAAACCGCTACGTTGCTATGCACCATCCCTTCACATCTCCCAAGGATGAAGACATTGAACTTCTTGATACAGATCCCGGCAAAGTTCGTGCAAAGGCTTACGATATTGTTCTTAACGGTTACGAGCTTGGTGGCGGTAGTATCCGTATTTACGATGCAAATATGCAGCAGAAGATGTTTGAAACTCTCGGTTTCACACCCGAGCAGGCACAGGAAAGATTCGGTTACCTTCTTAATGCATTCCGTTATGGTACACCTCCTCACGGTGGTCTTGCATACGGTCTTGACAGAATCGTTATGCTTATGGCAGGTGCGGATTCAATCCGTGACGTTATCGCATTCCCCAAGGTTAAGGACAGCGGCGAGCTTATGATTCAGTCACCCGACGTTGTTGACCAGAAGCAGCTTGACGAACTCGGTCTTGCAATTGTAAACGGTGTAGAAAGAGTTAAAGAGTAATATTAATTTGAATTTTACGAAAGGAGAAAACGGTATGCCAGCAATAATTAAATATGTCGATACTGATTCTATAGCAGAAGAATTAGGTCTTGAAGCAGGTGATACACTGCTTGAAATCAATAACACCGAAATTAAAGATGTGCTGGATTACCGTTTTCTTATTAATGATGAATTCATCACATTGAAACTTCTGACAAAACAGGGCGAAGAGGTTGAAGTTGAATTTGAAAAGGATGCCTATGAGCCTCTTGGTGTGGAGTTTGAAAATTCGCTTATGGACAAGCCTCTTCATTGCGCCAACAAGTGCGTATTCTGTTTCATCGACCAGCTTCCCAAGGGTATGCGTGAAAGTCTTTATTTCAAAGACGATGATACACGCCTTTCGTTCTTTCAGGGAAACTATGTTACTCTTACAAATCTTTCCGATGATGAGATTGACAGAATTATAAGACTTCGCATAAGTCCTATCAATATTTCCGTTCACACAATGAATCCCGACCTTCGTGTGAAGATGCTCAAAAACCCCAAGGCAGCAAGACTTCCGGAGCTTATGAAAAAACTTTGCGACAATGGAATTATTATGAATTGCCAGATAGTTCTGTGTCCGGAGTATAATGACGGAAAAGAACTTGCCTATACTATTTCCGAGCTTTATAAAATGAACGAATGTGTAAAAAGTGTTTCGGTAGTTCCTATCGGACTTACAAAGCACAGAGAAAATCTTCCCCTTATGCTTCCTGTTACAAGGGAAATTGCACTTTCAATTATAAACGAGGTCAATTTCTGGCAGGCAAAAGCACGCAAGGAAATCGGCACAGGATTTGTATATGCTTCCGATGAGATTTATCTTACAGCGGGAATTCCTATTCCCGACTGCGAAAGTTATTTTGGTTTTCCGCAGATTGAAAACGGCGTTGGTATGATAGCAAGCCTTAAAGAAGAATTTGAGGACGCGCTCTCTGACGCGGAATTTTCCGATAAAGAGCGAACAGTTACGATAGTGACAGGTGCTTGTGTATATGAAACAATGCGCGATATTGTAATCATTGCAAAAGAAAAGTTCCCCAATATAAATATTAAGGTCGAAAAAATAATTAACAATTTCTTCGGCGAAAAAATCACCGTTTCAGGTCTTCTGTGCGGATGCGATGTGATAGAGCAACTACGCGGAAAAGATCTGGGCGACAACCTTATAATCACTAAAAATATGCTTCGTGACGGCGAGAATGTACTTTTAGACGACGTCACAACAGAAGATATAGAAAAAGCTCTTAACACAAAAATCATTGCTGTCGCAGATAGCGGATATGAGCTTTTGGATGCAATAATCGGAAAATAAGCAAGGAGGTACGGTCTATGAAAAAACTTGCAGTTTTATTTTCAGTTATCATTCTCTCTATGGCATCAAGTGCGTATGCAAAAGAAGTTACTACAATTCCTACATTTGATGTTCATTTCAATGGCAACAAAGTTGAAAGTGAACAGAGAGAATATCCACTACTTGTGTATAAGGATATTACATATTTCCCTATGACCTATTTTGACAGCCGTCACCTTGGAATTGTGACAGAGTGGGATGAAAAGACAAATACACTTGCTATATCAAAGAAGAATATAAACTCCATTCTTACTGCTTATGAAAGTGAAAGTAAGAATCCTGCAAAAAACGATGTCAGTATTTGCAATTTTAATATTATCGTAAACGGAAAGGTTATTGATAATAAAACAGAACCTTATCCGCTTTTAACCTTCCGTGATGTTACATATTTCCCGTTGACATGGCGGTTTGCGGTGGACGAATTCGGTTGGGAATATTCTTTTGACCACGAAAATGGACTTGTGATAAATTCAGCTAATCACAAAGTAAAGATGCTTGATTTATCTTCCCTTGAAATGGTCGGTGCGTATGCCGGATTTACCTGTGACGGAGAGTATTATTACCATCACAATTCATCAAATGGTAATATATACAGAACACCTGTTGATGACCTTAGCAAGCAAGAGGTTGTTTACCACATTGAAAGCGGAGTTCCTGCAGGACTCAGTTATGCAGACGGAAAGGTTTGTTTATCTTACCGCAGTGGCGGTGCCACAATGGGAACAGACATTAAATATTACATCAACAAGGACAAAACACTTACCGAGGCAGAAAACCCAAGCGGTTATAATAAGGTAGGGCTGGTAAGTTACTACCGCGCCTATGGCGATGGTGTTAAGGCTGAATTATCTTTCTTTACCGGAACGTGGGAGTTTTACTACTATATCGGAGAAAATGAAACCGAGGTTAAAATACCGGGCATATCCTTTGGCACGCCTGGACGCCATTCATCTGCCGAGGTTATTCCTCCTCAAATTGTAGGAGATAATATTTATGTTGTCGGCTATAAGGGTGAAGAAGAAGCAAAAATCTTGTATTCCATAAATGTTAAAAGTGGCGAGATTTTGGAGATTGCTTCAGATATTGATAATTTTGTAGCTTATGACACTTTTGTTGACGGAATAAAAATAATATATTCTGATAATGGTAAACTTTATCAATATCTTACTGAAACGAAGGAGCTTTTTGTAATCGACAATGATTCAAAGCCTCTTGTTATGATGGTGCCCATGATTAGAAAAGATATCAGCACTACTGTAAGTAATCCCTATACGGGTATGTATGTTGTAACGGGTGACGAAGAAGGCTACAGCGTATTTATGTTTGACGACTATAGAGGAATAGATCCCCCTCCCCGTCAGGGTACTTTAATTATGGAGTTTTCACCCAAAACAAGTTTTAGTTATCAAAACGGTTATTTAATAGCGCGTGATAAATCTGAAAATCCAAAGGCTCGACTTGTTGTTTTCGATCCGTGGAACGGTTTTTATGTAAAGACACCATTTGTAAGTGCGGATGATGCAACTGCAATTACTATTTTTGGAAATACCCTGATTTACAGAAATATAGAAACAGGAGAATTTTGCGTGGTTAAGTTAAAAATTTAAGCAAGGAGGTACGGTCTATGAAAAAACTTGCAGTTTTATTTTCAATCGTAATTCTTTGTATGACATCAAATGTTTGTGCAAAAGAAGTTGCAAATATACCTGCCTGCTCCGTTACATTAAGCGGACAGAGTGTAGATAACAGTTACCGACAGTATCCCCTTTTGCAATACAAGGATATTGTGTACTTCCCAATGACATATTACGACTGCCGTTTCCTTGGTGTGGCTACAAAATGGAACGCTGACACTAATACACTTGAAATTACAAAAGAAAATATTTCAGGTGCTTACCGCAATTATAATTGGGAATGGGAAAACGGAAAGTCAAACGAAATTTCAATCTGTAATTTCAATATTATAGTAAACGGAAAGGCTATTGACAACAAAAACGAGGAATATCCGCTCATTCTTTTCCGTGATGTGACCTACTTCCCCCTCACATGGCGCTTTGCAGTAGATGAGTTCGGCTGGGAATACAGTTATGATGATAAAAACGGACTTGTGATAAATGCAGATAATTATATCTGCAAAACACTTGAACTTCCCGATTTAAGAACACAGATTAACCCCGATGGAGCAACTGACGGAACATATTATTACTATACAGGTAATGACAAAAAGATTTACCGCTCCCCCGTAGATAATCCGTCTGCAAATGAGCTGATATACACAACTGCTCACAATATCTACCTTGAGGGCGGAAATAACAATATAGAATTTTCCATTGAAAACGGGAATGTTTATATGGCGTATCGTACAGGTGCTTCTATGGGCACAAATTATCGTTTGAAAATTAACCCCGATGGCACCGTAGAGGACACTCGCGAAGGTAGTTTCCACGAAAGTTTTGCAGGTGGTAGTGAAACACGATATGACTGCGACGGCTTTATAGTAAGAGTTTACCGTGGCGGAAAAGGAAATTCCCGTATTCTCTATCAGATGGACGGCTCGGAAGATTTTACTGAAATTCTTTCGGATGGAATTGTTTTTGCCGAAATAAATGCTGATGAAAACCTCTCCTATTACACTGGTGTTTCAGTATTAGGAAATAACCTCTACTTTGCAGGTTATAATAAAGAAAATGGCGAAAATAATCTGTACTCTTATAATATTGAAACAAAAGCCCTTACTCTTTTAGCAAAAGATATAACGGGCTGTATAGTTTTTACAGGTTGGGATAACGAAACAAACAGTAATTCCGATATGGTAGTTTACAATAATGGAAGCACTATATACCGCTATTCAAGTGCAAGCGGAAAGACTATCGTGCTTAAGGAAAACTCTCTCCCCTTGGTAAACGGTGTGTGCTATCAGGGTACACTTTATCTCTACACGATGAGTGATGAAAAATCCGCCGTGGATTGTTACCCGAACTACGGCATTGGAAGTGGTGCAGGAACTACTATTTTTGAAACAACGCTTCCCACAGATGTATATGTCAGGGACGGAATGCTTGTCACTTCTTCTGTCGGAGATACAGACGGGGATAAAGACATACGCACCTGCATATTCAATAGTCCTTCCAACTTTTTCCGTTCAAGCGATAATATGTTTTCAGACTTTTTCCTTGCTAACGGAAAACTTATATTTATGCCAGTTGATATGACAACACTTGTTGAAGTAGATTTGAATAAAACTTTTTCTAACTAAATTAAGAAAGGGGCAATAGAAAATGTCAAAGCCCATAATTGCCATTGTTGGCAGACCCAACGTTGGTAAATCAACACTTTTTAATAAAATAGCAGGTAAGCGTATATCTATTGTTGAAGATACGCCCGGTGTTACACGCGACAGAATTTTCGCTGATGGCGAATGGTGCGGAAAGACTTTTACCATGATTGACACAGGCGGTATTGAGCCTTATTCCAAGGATATCATTCTTGAGCAGATGAGAATGCAGGCTGAACTTGCGATAGATATGGCGCATGTAATCATCTTTATGACCGACATCCGCGACGGTATGACCGCTGCCGATCAGGAAGTTTGTACAATGCTTCAAAAGTCAGGCAAGCCTATCGTACTCGTTGTAAACAAGGTTGATTCACCCGGTGAACCTCCGCTTGATTTCTACGAGTTTTACAATCTCGGTCTTGGCGACCCGATTGCAATTTCTTCGCTTCACAAGATGGGTGTCGGCGATGTTCTTGACGAATGTGTGAAATACTTCCCCGACGCAGACGAAGAGGAAGAAGACGATACAATCAAAATTGCGATTGTCGGTAAGCCCAACGCAGGTAAGAGTTCGCTTGTAAATAAGCTCCTCGGCGAAAACCGCGTAATCGTATCAAACATTGCAGGTACAACACGCGATAGTATTGATACCCTTTACGAGCGCGACGGCGAAAAGTACACTCTTATCGATACTGCAGGTATCCGCAGAAAAGCAAAGGTTACAGACTCGCTTGAGCGTTACAGCGTTATCCGTTCTTACGGTTCTGTTGAACGTTGCGACGTTTGTCTTATCATGATAGATGCTACCGAAGGTATTTCCGAGCAGGATGCCAAGATTGCAGGCTATGCTCACGATGAGGGTAAGGCATCAATCATTTGCGTAAACAAGTGGGACCTTGTCGAAAAGGACAACAACAGTGTTAACGAATTCACAAAGGAAATCCACGAAAAGTTAAGTTTTATGACCTATGCACCTATTCTCTTTATTTCAGCGCAGACAGGTCAGCGTCTTGATAAGATTTTTGAAATGGTTACTTATGTAACAAATCAGAACTCTATGCGTCTTCAGACTGGTGTTCTTAACGACTGTCTTGCAGAGGCTACTATGCGTGTTCAGCCCCCGAGTGATAAGGGTAAGAGACTCAAGCTCTACTATATGACTCAGGTAAGCACAAAGCCTCCGACGTTTGTTATATTTGTAAACGACCACGAACTCGCTCATTTCAGTTATATCCGCTATATAGAAAACTGCATCAGAGATGCATTTAATCTTAAGGCAACTCCGCTTAAATTTATTGTTCGTGAAAGAAGCAGAGAAACAAAATAAACGCGAAAGGGTTTGATTTAATTGGCTGCTAAAATTTTACTTTGCCTTGTGCTTGGTTATCTTATAGGCTCGCTCAATTTTGCAATTATTTATTCAAAGCTCCGTGGTGACGATATCAGGAAGCACGGAAGCGGTAATGCAGGCGCTACAAACGTACTGCGTACATATGGAAAGTTACCTGCGGCAATTGTGTTTTTGCTTGATATTTCAAAAGGTGTTATAGCAGTACTTCTTGTCCGCAGTGTATTTGAAGGAGATCTTTTTGACTGCAGTGCGGCACTTGGTGCGGTACTTGGTCATAATTTTCCCGTGTATTACAAGTTTGCAGGTGGTAAGGGTGTAGCAACCAGTTTTGCAGTGCTTACCACTCTTCACTTCCCTACTGCACTTGTTGGTTTTTTAACATTTGTTATTGTAGCACTTATAACAAAATATGTATCTCTTTCTTCAATCCTTGCTTCAGTTGCGGCAATGATTGCAGCTTTCATATTTTTCAAGGTTAATGTATTTTCAGTATTCTGCCTTATAATCGGAATTCTTTGCATATTCCGTCATCGTTCAAACATAAAAAGGCTTATAAATGGAAACGAAAACAAGCTTGGTCAGAAAAAGAAAGGATAATTGATATGAAAATTTCTGTTATAGGAAGTGGCGGTTGGGGAACTGCGGTTGCTCTTCTCCTCTGCAAAAACGGACACGAAATCTGTCTGTGGTCATATAAAAAGGAAGAGTGTGAAAACCTTAAAAGAGACCGCGAAAACAAGGAATTCCTCCCCGGGGTAAGCTTTGGGGATTATGATATGAAATTTACAGGCGACATTGAAGAAGCGGCAGCTTTTGGCGAAATTATCGTTTCCGCCGTACCTTCAAAGGCAGTACCGACTACTGCACGCGCACTTGGAAAATGTGCAAACGGTAAAACACTTGTAAATATTTCAAAAGGTATTGACGAGGAAACTCTCGAAAGACTCAGCCAGACATTTGAGCGCGAAATGCCCGATTCTGTTATTGCAGTTTTAAGCGGTCCTTCACACGCTGAAGAAGTTGCGCGCGGAATTCCCACAACAAACGTTATCGCTTGCAAAGATATGGAAATGGCAAAGAAACTTCAGGAAGTGTTTATGGCACCTTCTTTCCGCGTATATACAAACGACGACGTTGCAGGCGTTGAGTTTGGCGGTGCTCTTAAAAATATTATCGCACTTTGTGCAGGTGTTACCGACGGACTTGGTTTCGGTGATAATACAAAGGCGGCTCTTATGACACGCGGTCTTCACGAGATTGCGCGCCTTGGTGTACACCTGGGTGCGAAGAAAGAGACTTTTTCAGGTCTTACAGGTGTTGGCGACCTTATCGTAACGTGTACATCTATGCATAGCCGTAACCGTCGTGCAGGTATTCTTATTGGTCAGGGTAAAACTCTTGCCGAGGCACTCGACGAAGTACATATGACAGTTGAAGGTGTATGTGCTACCGAGGCGGCATACAAGCTTGCTAAAAAGCACAATATCGAAATGCCCATCGTAAGCGCGGCGTATCGTGTATTATTTGAAAATGCTAACCCCAGAGACGAAGTCTTATCCCTTATGACACGCGATAAAAAAAGCGAGGCGGATTTACTGTGAAAATTGCGATAATCGGTGGCGGTGCAAGTGGTATCGCGACGGCAATTTACGCAAAACGAAATAATGAAAAGAACTCTGTCACTGTGTTTGAGCGCAGTGACAGAGTTTTAAGAAAGCTTTTAGCTACGGGAAACGGCAGATGCAATCTTTCAAACGAGAGCATTCGTCCCGAAAATTATTTTTCCCATACCCCTGCTGATGTTTCAAAAATTCTTACCGCATTTACTCCAAATGAGGAAAGACAGTTTTTTGAAAGCATCGGTCTTTTGTTATGCTCGGAAGACGGAAGAATTTACCCATATTCACGCCGTGCTAACGCGGTTAGTGATGCCCTTCGTTTCGAGTGCGAAAAGCTCGGTGTTTTAATCCGTACAAATGCTTTCATAAATAAAATAGACAAAAAAGGCGACAAATTCATAATCCTTGGCGAAATTTTTGACAAGGTTGTAATTTCCTGTGGCGGTTTTTCCGCACCGTCTTTCGGTACGGACGGAAATGCGTTCAACCTCTTAAAATCACTTGGGCATACCATTACAAAAACGTCCTATGCCCTCTCTCCCGTTAAGGTTTTTGAAAACGTGAAATCACTTAAAGGCATCCGTACTTATGCGACAATTACTCTTATAAACGGTGGCGAAAAAGTAAAAAGTGAAGTCGGAGAGCTTCAGCTTACAGATTACGGTCTTTCGGGAATTGCGATTATGCAGCTTTCAAGACTTTGCAAAGAAGGAAGCATCATTGAAATTGACCTTATGAGCGTATTTTCAAAAGAAAAGCTTGAAGAATTCCTTACTGAACGCAAGGACGCTCTTCCCCATCTTAAGGCGGACGATTTCCTTACGGGATTTTTGCATAAAACCCTTGCGCAGTATATCCTTGCAAAATGCAATATCAAGGCAAATATGAGCGCAAGTGAGCTTACAAGCAAGGATATTATTTCTCTTGTGAAAGAGATTAAAACACTTTCATTCAAGGTTAAATCTGTTGTAGGCAAGGAGCAGTCGCAGGCAACTTGTGGCGGTGCTCGTCTTGACGAATTTGACACTGACACTCTTGAATCCAAAAAGGTTAAAAACCTCTACTGCATCGGCGAGGCACTTGACTGTGTCGGAGATTGCGGTGGTTATAATCTTCATTGGGCATGGGCTACGGCTTATATTGCAGGTAAAAGTTTATGATTAAAATAACAAATCTTCATCTTCCAATTAAATATACGGACGAAGATATTAAAAACGCGATAAAGAAAAAATTGCGTGTGGGCGACTATGATATATTATCATTCGAGGTTATAAAAGACTCGATTGATGCACACCGCAGAGGAGAAGTGCATCGAACTTTAAGTGTAGCAGTTTCCATGCGCGGAGAGATGCGTTTTGAGAACGTGACAGGTGTTAGCAAGTATCACAAATACTGTTATGAATATCCGCCTGTTTCAAGACTTTCAAAGCGTCCTGTCGTGGTAGGAAGCGGTCCTGCCGGTCTTTTTGCGGCACACATCCTTGCCGTATGCGGAGCTTGTCCCATAGTCCTTGAACGCGGAATGGATGTCGATGCACGAAAAAAAGCCGTCCTCGGATTTTTTGAAGGCGGAGCGCTTGACACCGAGTGTAATATACAGTTCGGTGAGGGCGGTGCAGGAACATTTTCTGACGGAAAGCTCAATACTGGCACAAAAGACCCCCGTCAGCGAAAAGTGCTTGAAGAATTTATAAAGCACGGTGCTCCCGAAGAAATCGGATATATCGGGAAACCTCATATCGGTACTGATTTACTTTCAGGAATTATTAAGAGCATGCGAAACGAGATTATCTCCCTTGGCGGAGAATTTCGTTTTTCGTGCAAGCTTGAAGATATTTATATAACGGATAATCGTATCACGGGTGTAAAGACGAGCAGTGGCGATATAGATACTGACACCGTCATCCTTGCAACAGGTCACAGCGCACGCGATACGGTTAAGATGCTTTATGACCATAATATTTTGATGCAGCGCAAGAGTTTTTCAGTAGGTGTGCGAATTGAGCATCCGCAAAAACTCATTGACGAGGCACTTTATCATTCGTTTGCGAAAGAGCTTCCTGCGGCAGATTACAAAGCGGCGGTACATCTTAAAAATGGCAGAGGCGTGTACACATTCTGTATGTGTCCCGGCGGTAGTGTCGTCGCCGCTTCAAGCGAGGAAAATATGGTTGTCACAAACGGAATGAGCAATTTCGCCCGTGACGGCAAAAATGCAAACAGTGCTCTTTTAGTATCGGTTCTTCCCACCGATTTTGAGGGCGACGATGTTTTAAGCGGAATCGAGTTTCAGCGAAAACTTGAAAAAGGCGCATTCTATATGGGTGGTGCAAATTACTGTGCCCCCGTGCAGACCTCGGCTGATTTCATAAAAGGAGAAAAAAGCGTTTCCCTCGGAGATGTTGAGCCGACATATCCTATTGGTGTTACTCCATCAAACCTTTCTAAACTCTTCCCCGAATTTGTGAGCGAGTCGATTAAAGAAGCTATTCCTCTCATTGACAGAAAAATCAAGGGATTTGCCCTTCCCGACGCGGTGTTGACAGGCGTTGAAAGCCGTTCCTCCTCCCCCGTCCGTATTGTTCGCGGAGAGGATTTACAGTCATCTGTAAAGGGGCTTTACCCCTGCGGTGAAGGCGCGGGCTACGCCGGTGGTATTATGAGTGCTGCCGTTGATGGAATACGCGTTGCCGAGTACCTTTTGGGGAAACGAGAGACCTTGCCAGAAGAGTAATTGCAACAATACTTATTGCAATATAAAAAAACATATATGTATCAGAACAGATTGCAAGTGTGATAAGATATGAAATCGCACTTGCAATTATTTTTTCCATATAATATGTTTTCATATTAAGCTCCCCCTTTGTAAGTGCCGATGCCTGGAAATGGACACTCATTCCGCCCCAGGATAAAAGTGCACTTATAAACGGAAGCGATTGCGCTCCTTCACGAGAGAGCTCCGCCACACCACGTGTCACTTCCAGCACTCCCGCCAACAGGCGATATTCCCCAAGTGGCAATATTTCAAGTATAGCGCTGAAAGTTATTACAAACACACACACATTTATAATTGCACTCGCACTCTGGGTTGCGGATTTTGTGATAAGTTCTCCAAGCGGAGGCTTATTTTTTTTATAATAATCCCACGCATATTTAATTTTTTCATTTTTCCTTTCTTTTTCAGGCGCAAAAACACGCGCGCAGATAAGTGCAGTTACCATCTGCACAACAAAAAGCATTATTCCGATAGACTTACTTAAATAAAAGCTTAACCCTACCGTCGCAATCACAAAAAGGGGACCTGCATTATTACAGACGGGTAGAATTTTTTCTGCCTCTTCTTTTGATATTTGTTTTTCCTTATAACTCTCATAAACTGCCTTTGCCCCTGCTCCATAACCGCCAAAAAGCCCCGTTACGAATGCGGTGCAACCCGCTGTACTTAAGTTTGTAACGGGAGATAGAAATTTTGAAAGCACTACGCCAAGCGGATAGGAAAATCCGCTTTTTATAACACACAGACTTATAAGCATAAAAGGAAGAAGCGACGGAATAACAGCATTAATACACAGTGCAAGGCCGTTTTGAGCACCATACAAAACCTGCTCGGGAAAAAGTGCAAAGCATGCACAGACTATAAAAAACAACATTTTACACAAACTCCATTCTTATTATTGTTCCTTTGATAGTGACACTTTCGTCACTGATAGCTTCAATCAAAAGGTCATCTCCCTCAATTTTAAAAATCCCGACAGTTGTATTTATTTTCACACATGTTTCGTTGTAATCAAGAATTCCTCTTGTATTTTCAATCCATATTTCATTTTTTCCCAATAGTTCAATCCGCGGAATATCACATATGAAATCAATCGGTAGTTCAAGCATATCTGCTACGCGTTGTGCGCGCTTTTCTTTCTTTTTCATTTTTACACCTCATTTAAAGTTATGCACGGCATGTAAGAAACATACAATAAATTGAGGAGTGAGGCATAATGCTTGGTTTTTTATTAAATACATTCAAGGGGAAAAGCATAATACGTGCAAGCGGAAGATTTCCAGAAAGGATATTAAATATTGCCTCTACTTCGGGCATATTTGTTTCAGATGTAAAGCGCGACAGCAGTAATTCCATCGTTTTTTGCACAGGAATTAAAGGTGGAAGGAAGCTACTCTCATTAAATCTTGAAGGTCTTACAATTGAACTTGTGGAGAATTTCGGCATCCCTGTTACTGTGAAGAAATACAGAAAAAGGGTGCTTTTGTGTTTACTTCCTGCAATTTTTGTTTTATCATCATACGTTTTTTCCCTTTTTATATGGAAAGTTGAGGTTGACGGTGGCGATAAAGCACTTCAGGAAAAAGTTTTAAAGGCCATTTCGGAGAATGGTGTTTTCGTCGGTGCATTAAAAAACAAAATAGACAGATACGACGTAAAACGCCAGGCAATAATGTCTGTTGATGAATTATCTTGGCTTTGGGTTGATATTCGCGGAACATCGGCAAAAGTGAAAATCAGAGAAAGAAAACCTCATCTTGATTTAATACCGATAAACGAACCGTCTGACGTTATTGCAATGCACAGCGGTCTTATTGAAAGCATGCAGGTTTATTGCGGAGTTCCTCTCTTTACGAAAGGGCAGTCTGTTAAAAAAGGTGATGTTCTTGTGACGGGTGTTTTTACGAGCGAAAACGAAAATATCCCCACTTATTATCACCACGCGACGGCAGATGTTTTTTTGCGTCTTCGCGAAAGTAAAACCATTATAATTCCGAAAAAAACAATCAAAAAAACACCCACAGGAAATAAAAAGAGCATATATAGGATAAATTTTGAAAAAAATAATATAAATTTTTCATTAAACAGTAGAATTTCATATAAGGAATATGATAAAATAGTAAAAAGGTATGCCCTGCCTTTAACAAATATTTCATTTGAAAAAATAACCTATGTTGAAAACAAGGTTTCGGCAAGTGATACGGACATACAACATGAGCTTTCAAGCCGACGAAAAACTTTTTTAAATTCACTCGCAAAAAAAAGTATGGAAGTTGTTGACTTAAGCGAAGAAGTTATCGAAAACGAAAATGATATTACCGTAACTTTCAGCGCGGATTGTCGCGTTAAAACAGATAAAGAAATTCCGATAAATAAAGGAGAAACAAATGGAGAGAATTCTTGAAGTTAAAAGCACAGATACTCTTATGTCACTTTTTGGCAGTTTCGACGCAAACGTAAAACTTATCGAGCGTGAGATGAATGTTAAAATCACCAACAGAGATACCCAGATAAAAATCATAGGTGATAACTGTGATAAAACAGCAAATGTTCTTCAGCGACTTATCGACGAAATCGAAATTGGAGAACCGCTTACCGAACAAAATATCCGTTACGCTATTTTTTCGGTTAATGAGGATATTGACTACGTTCCTCCGGCAAAAGGTGACTATATCTGTATAACTGCAAAGGGAAAAAGTGTAAAATGTAAAACACACGGACAAAAAAACTATATTCAGAAAATCCGTGACAACACTGTTGTTATAGCTATCGGCCCTGCCGGTACAGGTAAAACATACCTTGCTGTTGCTATGGCGGTAGACGCTTTCCGCAGAAAAGAGGTAAGCCGTATCATCCTTACCCGTCCTGCTGTTGAGGCGGGCGAAAAGCTCGGTTTCCTTCCCGGTGATTTACAGATGAAGGTTGACCCATATTTAAGACCTCTTTACGATGCTCTCGGAGATATGCTCGGCATGGAAAATTACCAGAAATATCTTGAGCGCGGAGTTATTGAGATTGCACCGCTTGCATATATGCGAGGAAGAACGCTTGACGATGCCTTCATAATTCTGGACGAAGCGCAAAACACCACGCCAGAACAGATGAAAATGTTTCTTACCCGTATAGGATTTGGTTCTAAAGCGGTCATTACAGGTGACATCACACAGATAGATTTACCCGACGGCAAACGCAGCGGTCTTAAAGACGCCGCAAAAATTCTCAAAAACATTGACGGACTTGATTTTTCATATCTTTCTGACAAGGATGTCGTTCGACATCCCCTTGTTCAGAGAATTATTGCCGCATACGAAAAATTTGAGAAGAGATCTTGACAAAGGATGGATTATGCTATGAGAAAGAAGTTTTTCAGCAATACATTACATGCGATTATTTCATATATTTCAATTCTTCTTATTATTCTTGTTGTTCTTTTTTCCGGAAAATCAGGACAAGTTGACCTTGAAGTAGGTCAGGTTTCTCCTGAAGACATTTATGCACCCAGAGCGGTAGTTGACACTGTTACAACTAATGCTAACCGTGAAGTTGCACGCAAAGGGGTTGAAAATGTTACTGATATTGACAGTGCAAAAACCAACAGCGCAGTAGAGAGCGTTTCCGAATTTTTCGCCGTTGCTACATCGTTGAGAGAGGATGCGGACAAGACTCCCGCCGCTGCACAGGAATATCTTCAGGCACAGACAAAACTTGCTATATCTGATGCTACTGCACGCGCTGTTATAATGGCAGATAATTCTGATTTCCGAGAAATGAGAAAAACCGGTGACCTTGTAGGAAAAATTATGGAAGACGGAGTTTCAGACCTTGGTCTTGCTAATGAAAGTTTCAAAAAAGAAGCCGATAGTCTTAATCTCACACAAGCACAAAAAGAGGCTATTTCTGAGATTGCTTCCTGCGTAATTACAAAAAATAAAAGCATTAATAAAATAGAAACCCAACGCAGACGCGTTGAGGCTGCGACAGCCATTGCCGATATAGTATATGAAAAGGGCAGAATTATCGTAAGAAAGGGCGAACCTGTGTCTGAAGCACAGTTTGCCATGCTTAAACAACTTGGTCTTTTAAAGGGAACTAATCCTATTTCTGTTTCTTACATATTCGGGGTTATTATTCTTATAATTACTTTTTACATCATAATTGCCTTGTTCTATGTAAAGCAGGAAAAAAGAACGCCGTACGCGATTCCTATTGCTTCCCTTGCGGGATTGATTGTAACGCTGATGGTATTTTACGGTTCAAAGCTTATTCCCTCTAACCTTATGCCAATTCTTCCGATTGGCATTTTCCCGGGAATTGTGGCAATTTTTGCGACAGCACAGTTATCGGTAATTTCCAATCTGGCTCTTTCAATTTTCTGCGCAATAGCATTTGGCGCTAATTGGAGTTATGCGATTTCTCTTATCGTTGCAGGAACATTATCATCATTTTGTTTCTCAACCGTAAAAAGACGCAATCATCTCCTTCCTGCATCAATCATTTCTTCACTTTTTTACGGACTTGCATTCTGCGCAATGTCACTTATTGAATCGAGCAGTGCATTTTCTGCTTTTACATCCTTTGCAAAAGGATTTATGGGAGGATTCCTTTCAGGTCTCATAACAATAGGTTCTCTTCCCCTTATTGAGTGGGTTTTCAATGCAACAACTCCCATGAAACTCAGTGAACTTGCAAATCCTGAAAACAAGCTTCTTAAGAGACTTCTTGTTGAAGCTCCCGGAACATACCATCATTCGCTTACTGTGGCGAATATTTCCGAAATTGCCGCACGTAGCATTCATGCAGACTCACTGCTTGCTCGTGTAGGTGCATATTATCACGACATAGGCAAGCTTCGTCACCCCCTTTATTTCAAAGAAAATCAGTACGATAAAAATGTTCACGATAATCTCTCCCCCGAAGAAAGTTCCCAGGTTATTATAAACCACGTTATAGAGGGTGTTGAAATCGCTACGAAGAACCGTTTGCCTCAATCTATAATCGATATAGTTGAACAGCATCACGGGCAAACAACTACTGGATATTTCCTTATTCGTGCAAAAGAGCTCGGTGAGGTTGACGAATCCAAATTTACATATCCCGGTCCTGTTCCGCAGACGAAGGAAGCAGCTATCGTAATGCTTTCAGACTCTTGCGAAGCGGCAGTAAGAAGTATCGAAGATAAGACCGAAGCAAAGATTGAATCTATGGTAAGAAAAATTGCAACTGAAAGAGTTAATGCAGGTCAGTTCTCGCAGTGCAATATGTCTTTCAGGGAACTTGAAACGGTAATAAGGGTTATTACGAAGACTCTTGGCGGTTATTTCCATGAAAGAATTAAATACGAATAAGGAGAAAATTATGATACAGTTTATTATTGAAAACGAACAGGATAAAATTCCTTTCACACCCGAATTTGAAGAAATTATGCAGAAGGCCGTTGCTACCACTCTTCAGGTTGTAGGCGGCGGTGAAGAAACAGATTTCGAGGTAAGTATTCTTATCACAGACGATGAAGGAATTCACGAAATCAACAAGGAAACACGTGATATTGACGCACCTACCGATGTTTTAAGCTTCCCCATCCTCGAATTTGACGAGGACGGCGTTATGATTGAGGAAAGTGGAGATTATGACGGCGAGCTTCTTCTCCTCGGCGATATTGTTCTCTCTCTTGAAAGAGCAAAGGCTCAGGCAGAAGAATATGGTCACTCTATCGAACGCGAAGTAGGATTCCTTACTGTTCACAGCACACTTCATCTTCTTGGTTTCGACCATATGGAAGAGCCGTATACAACTGTTATGCGCACTCGCGAAAAAGAAATTATGGATATTATGGATTTACACAGATAAACCTCTCGCAAGTGAAGTTTTCTCGGAAAGGAAATATAACTAATGAGTAATTTTAAGTCAGGTTTTGTCGCAATCGTCGGCAGGCCCAATGTTGGCAAATCAACCCTTACAAACGCATTCATCGGGGAAAAGGCGGCTATCGTTTCAAACAAACCGCAAACTACAAGAACCAATCTTGCCGCAATTGACAACGGCGATGATTACCAGATTGTTTTTGTTGACACTCCCGGTATGCATACTCCCCGCACAAAGCTCGGAGAATATATGAATACAACTGCCGGAAGTTCTCTTGCAGATGTCGACGTTGCTATTTTGGTTGTTGAAGCAGGTCGTGAAATCTATGACCTTGAAAAAAATATCATAAAAAATGCAAACAGCAAGAAAATTCCGCTTATCCTTGCAATAAACAAGGCGGATACTGTTGAAAAAGACCTTATTCTCCCCCAGATTCAGGCGTTTTCCGAAGAAGGCGAATTTGCGGCAATCGTGCCGATCAGCGCGTTCAAAAAGGACGGTATTGACTATCTTCGCGAAGAAATATTAAAGCATTTTGAAGAAGGCGAACCTTTCTACGATACAGAAATTTATGCTGACAGTACAGTCCGCGAAATGTCTGCTGAAATCATCCGCGAGAAGATTCTGCGCCTTTTCGACCGCGAAATCCCGCACGGAACTGCAGTTGAAATTGAGTCTATGGACGAAAGCGAAGACGTTACAAAAATCAAAGCCGTTATCTACTGTGAAAAAGAAAGCCACAAGCCAATCATTATCGGCAAGCGCGGTGAAGCCATCAAGCGTATCGGTTCGTATGCAAGGCAGGATATTGAAAAGCTTCTTGATACACAAGTTTATCTTGAATTGTGGGTAAAAGTACGCGAAGATTGGCGTAACAAGAGCTCCATTCTTAAAGAGCTCGGATATACGAAGTAAAATTTACAAGTTATTTTTCAAAATATAAATCACATAATACTTTTGAGGTGATTAAATTGGCACGCACAAAAAGTATTATGTGGGATATGTTCACTACGACGGGTAATATTGATATTTACCTGAAATATAAAAGACACGAAGAACAAAAGGAAAGAGTGCAATGTCAGACGACACAGTCAAACTCAGTGCAATAGTAATCAAAGCTGTAAAAAGCGGAGAAAACGATAAAATGCTGACCCTTCTTTCGCAGGAAGAGGGCAAAGTAACAGTTCTTGCAAAAGGGCTGATGAGCCTTAAGCACAAGAGCAAAAGCGCTTGTGCTCCGCTTTGCTATTCTTCTTTTGTTCTGAAAAAAGTAAAAGACGGATTTTATACACTTATAAGCGCCGAACTAAACGAAAGTTTCCGCACTCTTTCCGAGGATGTGGTACTTTTGTCGTACGGTGCTTATTTTGCTTCTCTTGCCGAAATGTGTGTGCAAAGTGGTGTCGGCGCAAACGAAGAAGTTCGACTTCTGTTAAATACGCTATACGTCCTTTGCAAAAGGCCTGACGAAGGAGCTCTTATAAAAGCGGTATTTGAATTCAAAATAATGGAGCTTTGCGGAATTGTCCCCGAGTTCGAGTATGAATGTCCTTGCGGTGATGACGGTACATTCTTTTGCATATCAGACGGTGAGGTGCGTTGTGTGGCGCATAAAACCGCAGATTCAATTGTTGTTAATAAGGCACAGATACAGCTTGCAAAATACATAACCGAAAGTTCGCTGAAGGATGCCCTTTTTGCAGTTTGCAACAAAGAAATTGCTTCTTCTCTTGCATCGGTTACAGAGCCTTTTTTACAGTATCATTTGGGGAATTTGCCCAATTCTTTGGATTATTTGCATTCAATCATTAAAAATATGTAATAAATTTGGCGTTTTTCCAAAAAAATACTGGCTTTTTTCCAAAAAGCAGTGTATAATAGTATTCTCTCTAGGAGTATAATTTAATTTTATAATATTTTAGGAGGTAATTTTGATGACAAAGTTTGTCTATCTCTTCAAAGAAGGTAACGCTACAATGAGAAACCTTCTTGGTGGTAAGGGTGCTAACCTTGCAGAAATGACTGCTATCGGTCTTCCTGTTCCTCAGGGTTTCACAATTACAACAGAGGCTTGTACTCAGTATTATGAGGACGGCCGCAAAATCAACGATGAAATTCAGGCTCAGATTATCGAATACATCGGCAAGATGGAAGAAATCTGCGGCAAGAAGTTCGGCGACAAGGAAAATCCCCTTCTCGTATCAGTTCGTAGTGGTGCAAGAGCATCTATGCCCGGTATGATGGATACTATCCTCAACCTCGGTCTTAACGAAGATGTTGTTGAAGCTATGGCTGAAAAGAGCGGTAACCCCAGATGGGCATATGACTGCTACAGAAGATTCATCCAGATGTATTCTGACGTAGTTATGGAAGTTGGTAAGAAGTACTTTGAACAGCTTATCGACGAAATGAAGGAAGCTAAGGGCGTTACAAACGATATCGACCTTACAGCTGAAGATCTTAAGACACTTGCAGAACAGTTCAAGGCTGAATACAAGTCAAAGATCGGTCAGGACTTCCCCACAGATCCCAAGGAACAGCTTATGGGTGCTGTTGAAGCAGTATTCCGTTCATGGGACAACCCCCGTGCAAACGTATACCGTCGTGACAACGATATTCCCTACTCATGGGGTACCGCTGTTAACGTACAGATGATGGCTTTCGGTAACATGGGTGACGATTGCGGTACAGGTGTTGCATTCACACGTGACCCCGCTACAGGCGACAAGGGTCTTATGGGTGAATTCCTTGTAAACGCACAGGGCGAAGACGTTGTTGCAGGCGTTCGTACTCCCATGCCTATCGCTCAGATGGCTGAAAAGTTCCCCGAAGCTTTCGCTGAATTCAATAAGGTTTGCGCTATTCTCGAAGATCACTACAGAGATATGCAGGATATGGAATTCACAATTGAAAACAAGAAGCTTTACATGCTTCAGACACGTAACGGTAAGAGAACTGCAAAGGCTGCTCTTAAGATCGCTTGTGACCTCGTAGACGAAGGCATGATCGATAAGAAGAAGGCTGTTGCAATGATCGATCCCAGAAACCTTGATACACTTCTTCATCCCCAGTTCGATGCAAAGGCTCTTAAGGCTGCTACACCTATGGGCAGAGGTCTTGG
>JAZREK010000055.1:0-3555 GCA_045660765.1 Clostridia bacterium | reverse complement strand
ACACTTTTACAACAATGAAAGAATACAACTTAAAACAAAGCTGACCCCGTTTGAAAAACGAAGTCAGCATGTTGCTTAATATTAAATTACACTACAATAATGTCTTTTTTGTTCTGTCTGCACAAAATGGTGCAGTTCAATTTCACGGTCTTTTCTTTTGCGTTCTACTTGATTTTCACGAAAAACTATTCTATAATAAAAGTATAATTTGTTTCTATAAAAAACGAAAGGACTAATCAATATGCTTAAGGAAATATTAGCACAAAGAGATTATCTCCCGATTCTTAAAATGAACGACGGAAGCGAAGTTACCCGTGAAAACTGGGAAGAAAGAAAAAAAGAACTTCGTGCCCTTCTTGAAAAATATTCCTACGGACATACTCCCGATGTAGAGGTGAAGGTTAAAGGCGAACTTGTAAACGAAGGCTTTTATCACTGCGCAGGAAAATGTAAAGAGGAAAAAATCCAGCTTACATACGAAACCAAATTTGGCAAGGGAACATTCCCAATCCAGATTTATACTCCCACAAAAATTGAAAATCCCCCTGTATTCTTAAATATTTCATTTGCCCTTGCTCCCCACAGGTATATCCCCGTTGAGGAAATCATTGACGGTGGTTATGCCCTTGTTGTGGTGGATTACCGTGATATGGTAAACGACGCACATTTTGGCGATTTTACAGGCGGTATTGCAGAGCATTTCGGTACAACTATGGACCGCGGTGAAGAAGAATGGGGCAAAATCGGTATGTGGGCATGGGGCGCAAGCCGTGTGCTTGACTACCTTATTGAAAATTGCCCTGCACTCGATACAAAAAGAGTAGTTGTTGCAGGACATTCCCGCCTTGGTAAAACTGCGCTCTGGTGCGCGGCTCTTGACGAAAGATTTATAGGCGCAATTTCAAATAACTCCGGCTACGGCGGTGCTGCGTCTTCAAAGCACGGCACAGGCGAGCGCGTTACAAGCTTTATGAAGTCAGGTTCTTGGGACTGGTATTGCGAAAATTTCAAGAAATATTCAGGCGAACTTGAAGACTGCAAACCCTATGACCAGAGCTTTATGACAGCCCTTATCGCACCCCGTCTTGTAATGGTAGGTTCTGCGAAAGAGGATACTCCTGCTGACCCGACAAGTGAATTTTTGACAACTCTTCACGCATCTTCTGCGTGGGAACTTCTCGGCGAGAAAGGTCTTGTGCCTGAAGAAGACAGAATGCCTGAAACAGGCGATTTCTGGGGCGAGGGAAACATACTCTACCACTATCGCGAGGGAAGACACTACTTCTCACGTGAAGACTGGAATGCATATATGAAATTTTTAGATTCTAAAATAAAGTAAAGGGGAAAGTCCGCGTATTTTTACGCGGACTTTTTGTTAAGAAAGATTTTTCTTTAATTTCAGCGGTGTTACACCCATATATTTTTTGAAGGTTTTGGAGAAATAATCGTAGTTCTCAAACCCGAGATAATCGGAAATATCTGCAAGTGGCATTTCGCCGCTTAGTATAAGTTCCTTTGCTAAAAGTGACTTCTGCTCATTTATGTAGGATACTAGCGGAGTGCCCATTTCGCGCTTAAAAATGTATGATGTATGCTCTTTTGAAAGGTGGAACTTTTCCGCAATATCGCAAAGTGACATCCTCTCGGTTATATGCTCATCGACATATTTTATAATCTTTATTACGTGCTCGTTTGTACTGCGCAGTTTGTGAAGGTCATACAGCTCAAGAAGAATGTAATTGAGTATATTCTGACACTTTTCCTTTGCGTGAAATCGCTCTACAAGGTGCTGGGGAGGGTAAACGGAGATAAGCTTTCTAATATCCTCGTTGATACATTTTTTAAGTATCCTGCCAAACGGAAGCATTTTCTCGTTATCTGACAGAAAGTTAAAACTGATATAATGCGCAGGTGCTTTTCCTTCTACGCGGCATCTTGAATCACCGGGACGCAGAAAGATTGCATCGCCATTTTCAACGGTGAATTTCTCGCCGTTAACGAAATATGTCATACTTCCGTTCAATACGAATGTAAAATCGTAATACGAAAGTTCTTTATCCTCAAGTGACGAACAATGCGTAACCGAACGGTTGCAATAGTAAATGACGTCGCTTACAATATATGAGTTCATAAACCTCACTCCTTTTGTATTTTCAAGGGGTTTTACGCAGTATCAATCAAAATTGTCATCTTAAAACCATACGGGACTTGGCTCCAGTGTGCTTAAAATCGTGCGAAAAATAACACATACGGATAATATAAACCATTCCATAAAAAACCAATGTTTTATATAATTATATTATAATAGAATCATTTTGTAAATATTAAATTTATGCGATAGGCGGTGTTTTTATAATGATTAAATTAAGTGGCTTTGCTGACGAGATATCAAGCGAGGTTAAAGTTCAGTTTGAAGTGTTCAATAAACTCGGCATTTCTTACTTTGAACCCAGAGGTATCAACGGCAAAAATATTTCGCTCTTAAATGATGAGGAAATAAAAGACCTCAAAGATATGATGGCGAAATATAACATCAAGGCATCTTCAATCGGTTCTCCCGTTGGCAAGATGAAGATAGGCGACGATTTCACCGAACATTTTGAAATGTACAAGCACGTTGTAAAGATTGCAAAAGAGCTTGACACAAAATACATCAGAATGTTCAGCTTCTATAACGAAGGTGGCGAATGGACTGAGGATGAGGTTGCCGAGGTTAAGGTTCGCCTTAAAAAGCTTATTGATTATGCAAAGGAAAACGGCGTAGTTCTTCTTCACGAAAATGAAAAGGACATCTACGGCGAAAACGTAGAGAGAGTGCTTTCTCTTATGAAGGAACTTTCCTGCGAAAACTTCAAGGCAGTATTTGACCCTGCAAACTTCGTACAGGTTCAGGAAAACACTCTTGAAGCGTTTAAGACTCTCCGTCCTTATGTTGAATATCTTCACATCAAGGATGCAAGAATGGAAGACGGCTTCATCGTTCCTGCAGGTGCAGGCGACGGACAGATTGAAGAAATCGTACGTGAACTCGTGAAAGAGGGTTACGACGGATTCTTGTCACTCGAACCGCATCTTGGCACTTTTGAAGGTCTTGCTGACCTCGAACTTGACGACAAGATGCTCTCCCTTCCCAAGGCGGGCGAAGGCACATTCACACTTGCACATAATGAACTTACAAAAATAATAAACAAAGTACAGGAGGAAGTAAAATGACAAAGGTAAAACTCGGTATAATCGGCTACGGAAACATGGGTGCAACTCATTGCAAAAGCATTATGAGAGAGGGTAAAGTGCCCAATATGGAAGTTACCGCAATCTGTGATATTGATCCCGACAGACTTGCAGTTGCAGAGGAAAGATTCCCTGAAATCGCTCGTTTCGATAATGCGACAGACCTCTACAAGAGTGGTCTTTGTGACGCAGTTATCGTTGCAGTTCCTCATTACGATCATCCCAAGCTTGTTATCGAAGCTTTTGAAAACGACCTTAACGTAATCACAGAAAAGCCCGCAGGCGTTTATACAAAGCAGGTTCAGGAAATGAACGAAGCTGCTG
>JAZREK010000054.1:0-6105 GCA_045660765.1 Clostridia bacterium | reverse complement strand
TGCGTGGAACAAAATGCATAAAAACAGGAACCCACGTAAATGTGGGTTCCTACATTAACTGATAAAAGAAACAATGATACAAAACTTCAATCAAAGAAACAAAATATATCTCTTGTTGCGTTTTGTGGTCTGCGCTGCTTTATCGAGCCGAACTGATTACTTTAAGTTGAGCTGACCAAGACTTGCTTTCTTAAGGTAATCGTTAATGAAACCATCAATATTACCGTCCATTACTGCACTGATATTACCTGTTTCAAAGCTTGTTCTGTGGTCCTTAACCATGGTGTAGGGGTGGAATACGTACGAACGAATCTGGCTACCCCATGCGATTTCCTTCTGCACACCCTTGATATCTTCGATTCTTTCTTTCTGTTCTGCTTCTGCAAGCTCCATAAGCTTCGCCTTAAGCATTTTCATAGCGGCATCTTTGTTCTGGAACTGGCTTCTTTCGTTCTGACAAGCAACAACAACACCTGTCGGAATATGTGTAATACGGATAGCAGAACTTGTCTTGTTAACGTGCTGACCGCCCGCCCCACTCGCACGATAAGTGTCGATACGAAGGTCATCGGGATTGATGTTGATTTCGATTTCGTCTTCAAGGTCAGGCATAACTTCAACGGAAGCGAATGATGTATGTCTTCTTCCTGCCGAGTCGAACGGAGAAATTCTTACAAGACGGTGGATACCCTTTTCACATCTTGCAAAACCGTAGGCGTTAAGACCTTCAAGAAGGATACTTGCACCCTTAAGACCTGCTTCATCGCCGTCAAGGATGTCAAGAACTGAAACCTTGTAGCCTCTCTTTTCAGCCCACATCTGATACATTCTGTAAAGCATCTGGCACCAGTCCTGCGCCTCTGTACCACCAGCACCGGCGTGGAGAGTGATAATGGCATTACTCTTGTCATACTGACCTGAAAGGAGTGTTTCAAGCTTCATGTTTTCAAGAGTTTCTGTAAGAGATGCAAAACCTGTCTGAATTTCTTCAAGGAGGCTTTCATCGTCTTCTTCTATTGCCATTTCAACAAGTGTGGAAAGGTCTTCCCAATCTGTATGAAGAGCATTAAAACGCTCAATCTTTGTGCCCTGTTCTTTAATCTTTTGCAAAACCTTCTGGCTGTTTTTTGTGTCGTTGTAAAAATCGGGAGCAAGTGTTTCCTGCTCAAGCTTCTTTACAATTTCCTTTGCACCTTCGATGTCAAGCGCTATTCCAAGCTCGTCGATAGGCTTTTCCATTGCCGCAAGGTCAAGTCGTATCTGATCGTATTCAACTATCACAATAAATCTTCCTTTCTGATAGGGGGTATTATTCGGCGTTGTTCATACAACAATTTTTATATTTTTTTCCGCTTCCGCAAGGACAAGGGTCGTTTCTGCCGATTTTTTCTTCTGCAGTTTTTCTGACAGGTTTTTTGGTGTCACTTCCATCTCCATGAGATGCCATTGTAGGCTTCGCCACCATTACTCGCTGGATGGGAGCCTGCGGTCTTGCATGGAAAATACCCTTGATGGTATCTTCGCGGATAAGAGCGTTCATTTCATCGAACATATCAGCGCCCTGGAACTTGTATTCTGTAACGGGGTCATGCTGACCATATGCACGAAGGGTAATACCACTCTTAAGCTGATCCATATCGTCGATATGATCCATCCATCTGCGGTCAACACTACGGAGGAGAACTACGCGTTCAACTTCGCGCATAGCGTCGCCGAAAATTTCTGCCTGAGCATCATATGCGGCAAGAGCTTTTTCTTTTACTTCATCTCTTACCGTCTTGCGATCAAGATAATTATAATCGCGCTTGTCAAAATCAAGAGCACCCTTTTCAAAGAACATGGTTTCAAGATAATCAATAAGACCAATCATGTTCCAGTCATCGGGATATTCTGCATTTGCATATGTTGCCATAGCTGTGTCGATTATATCGTCAATCATTTTCATAATGGAAGAACTGATATCCTCGCCATCAAGAACTTTTTTACGCTGTGAATAAATAAGGTTACGCTGTTCATTCATTACATCGTCGTACTGAAGAACGTATTTTCTGGAGGCAAAATGTCTGCCTTCAACCTTTTTCTGTGAACTTTCAATTACGCTTGTAAGAATTGACTGTTCAATCGGCTCATCTTCAGGAAGGCGTAATGTAGCGACCATTCTTTCGATTCTTTCGCCACCGAAAAGACGCATCAGATCGTCGTCAAGGCCAAGGAAGAATCTTGACTTACCGGGGTCACCCTGACGTCCGCTTCGACCGCGGAGCTGGTTATCAATACGGCGTGATTCGTGGCGTTCAGTGCCGATGATGTAAAGACCGCCAAGCTCCTTAACTTCCTGCGCTTCGCTCTCGATTTCCGCCTTGTGCTTCTGATAAAGTTCGGAATATTTAGCGCGTGCCTCAATGATAGCTTCGTTATCTGTGTCTGCAAAACCCATTGCTTCGGAAATAAGAACATCATCGTAACCGAGTTTTGACATTTCAGTTTTTGCAAGATATTCAGCATTACCGCCAAGCATGATATCGGTACCACGACCTGCCATATTTGTAGCAATTGTAACTGCGCCCTTTTTACCTGCCTGTGCAACGATAAGTGCTTCCTTATCGTGATGCTTTGCATTAAGAACCTGATGCTTTATACCGCGCGCTTTCAAAACTGCGCTTAACTCTTCTGACTTATCAATTGTAATTGTACCTACCAGAACAGGCTGACCTGTCTGGTGAACACGTGCGATTTCGTCAGCAATCGCTTTTATCTTACCGCGGTGGTTGAGATATACCTGGTCATTTTCATCAACTCTTGCAAGAGGTTTGTTTGTCGGAATTTCAATAACGTCAAGCGCATAGATTCCGCGGAATTCCTCTTCTTCTGTTTTTGCAGTACCTGTCATACCGCTGAGCTTTTTATAAAGACGGAAATAATTCTGGAAAGTAATTGTTGCAAGAGTTTTATTTTCTCTTTCAACCTTAACGTTTTCTTTTGCTTCAATCGCCTGATGAAGACCATCACTGTAGCGACGACCAATCATAATACGACCTGTAAATTCATCGACGATAAGAACTTCGCCGTCTTTCACAACGTAATTCACATCGCGGTGCATAGTTGCGTGTGCCTTCATCGCCTGATTGATATGGTGAGAGAGAGTCATATTTTCGGGGTCGGAAAGGTTTTCAATTCCGAAATGCTTTTCTGCTTTCTCAATACCTCTTGGTGTAAGGTTTACGCTCTTTGCTTTTTCATCAACGATGTAATCTGCATCTATCTGGTCATTTTCTTCTTTTGAATCGAGCTCTTTAAACTTTTTGAAAGAAAGAGCACGAACAAACTTGTCAACAATTGTATAAAGCTGTGTGGATTCTTCTCCTGCACCGCTTATGATAAGGGGAGTACGCGCTTCATCAATAAGGATTGAGTCAACTTCGTCGATGATTGCAAACGCGTGTCCGCGCTGTACCATATTTTCCTTATATATAACCATATTGTCACGAAGATAGTCAAATCCCATTTCGTTGTTTGTACCATAGGTTATATCGGCCTTGTAAGCTTCTTTCTTTTCAGCGGGGTCCATCTGACTTACGGCAAGTCCGACACTAAGACCAAGGAATCTGTAAAGTTTTCCCATCCATTCGCTGTCTCGACGTGCAAGGTAGTCGTTAACGGTAACGATATGGACACCTTCGCCTGTAAGGGCGTTAAGATAAGCGGGGAGTGTTGCCACAAGTGTTTTACCTTCACCTGTTTTCATTTCGGCGATTCTGCCCTGATGAAGAACAATACCACCGATAATCTGAACGGGGAAGTGGCGCATTTCCAAAACTCTCCACGCGGCTTCTCTTACCGTTGCAAAAGCTTCGGGAAGAATGTCGTTAAGAGTTTCGCCTTTTGCAAGTCTCTCCTTAAAATGAGGGGTTTTTGCTTTAAGTTCATCGTCAGAGAGAGCTTTATATTCTTCTTCATAAGAAAGCACTTTATCCACAATAGGTGCGATTTTTTTGAGTTCGCGACCGGAATATGTGCCAAAAATCTTTTGAAGTAATCCTGCCATATATTTTTCCTCCTTATGAGCAAGTTCGTCATAAAACAAATACTTCAATATATTCTATCATATTTTATATATTAAATCAAGGAATAAATACACTCAAATTCAGATGTATAAAAACAAAAAACAGCCCATTCGGGCTGTTTTTGCAATTATTTGTCCATATTGAACTTCTTTCTGAATTTTTCAACACGTCCGCCTGTATCAACAAGCTTCTGCTTACCTGTAAAGAAAGGATGGCACTTAGAACAAATTTCAACGAAAATGTTTTCCTTAGTAGAACCAGTTTCAATCACATTACCACATGCGCACTTGATAACTGTCTGCTTGTAATCGGGATGGATACCTTCTCTCACGACATTCACCTCTTTCCAAAAAATGAGATATGTTAAAAAAATTAAACACTAATTCAGCGAATGCTATTATAACACAAGTTTTTTTCAATTGCAACTGTTTTTTTCTAAAAGTTTAAAAATAATTTCAGGTCACCGTAAATTTATAAAATCTGCATAAAACAACGATAAAAATTCTTGACAGTTTTCATAAAAATATATATAATGTATCTGTAGTTTTATGCAAACTACTTAATATATATAAGGAGGTGTTACAATGACGCAATATGTCATTGCTGCTGTAGTTGCGGTAGTTCTCGCGGCCATCTCCGGCACAATTTGCTTTCTATCAGGTATTTCATATAGAAAAAGAATAGCTGAAAAACAAATAGGCAGTGCAGAACAAGAGGCAAAGCGTATTGTTGAAGATGCTGTTAAAACAGCTGAAAACAAAAAGCGTGAATCACTGCTCAGCGCAAAGGAAGAGATTATTAAAAACCGTAACGAGGCCGAGAGAGAACTCAAGGAACGTCGCGGCGAAATCTCAAGACAGGAACGCAGACTACAGCAAAAAGAAGAGGCACTTGATAAAAAGGTTGAGGCGATGGAACAGAAAGAAGAAACCTTAAACCGTAAAATCAAGGAAGCCGATGCGGAAAAAGAAAAGATTGAAGGCATTCATAAGGCTCAGATAGAAATCCTTGAAAGACTTTCAGGTCTTACAGCCGAGGAAGCTAAGGATTATCTTCTCCGCAGCGTAGAAGACGAAGTTCGTCACGAAGCCGCAATCATGATTAAGGAAATTGAAACTCAGGCAAAAGAAGAAGCCGACAAGCGCGCAAAGAATATTATAAGCGCAGGAATTCAGCGCTGTGCCGCTGACCACGTAGCAGAAACAACAGTATCAGTTGTTTCACTTCCCAACGATGAAATGAAGGGAAGAATCATCGGTCGTGAAGGCCGAAACATCAGAACTCTTGAAACACTCACAGGTATCGATCTCATTATTGATGATACTCCTGAAGCGGTTATCCTTTCAGGTTTTGATCCCATCAGACGTGAGGTTGCCCGTGTTGCACTTGAAAAACTTATTGTTGACGGTCGTATCCATCCTTCAAGAATTGAAGAAATGGTTGAACGTGCAAGAAAAGAAGTTGACGCAACAATCAAACAGGAGGGTGAACAGGCCACATTTGATACAGGTGTACATGGTCTTCATCCCGAAATCATTAAGCTTTTAGGTAAGCTTAAGTTCAGAACAAGTTATGGTCAGAATGTTCTTAAACATTCTATCGAGGTTTCTCACGTAGCAGGTATTATGGGAGGTGAGCTTGGCGTTGACGTAGCTACTGCAAAGAGAGCAGGTCTTCTCCACGATATCGGTAAGGCAGTTGACCACGAAATCGAGGGAAGCCATATTTCAATCGGTGTAGATATTGCAAAGAAATACAACGAAAATAAGGATGTTATCCATGCAATAGAGGCTCATCACGGTGACGTAGAGGCAACTACAATCATTGCTTGTCTTGTTCAGGCGGCTGACGCAGTAAGCGCAGCAAGACCCGGCGCAAGACGAGAAAACATAGAAGCCTACATAAAGCGCCTTCAGCAGCTTGAAGAAATTGCAACATCGTTTGCAGGTGTTGAAAAATCTTTCGCTATTCAGGCAGGCAGAGAAGTTCGTATTATGGTTAAGCCCGAGGAAATCGGTGACGGCGATATGGAATTCGTTGC
>JAZREK010000053.1:0-6899 GCA_045660765.1 Clostridia bacterium | reverse complement strand
TTCTTTGCGCCTGCAACCTTTTCTTTAAGTTCGTTTATCATAGCTTCCGCCTGAGCGGGAGTGTTGTTCATTTTCCAGTTTCCTGCTGCGAGAATTTTTCTCATTTTATTCAATTCCTTTCGTTTATAACCTGTACTTTAGGGATAGGAAAAAATGTTCAGAACGGACAAACTGAACCCGAAAGGGTTACCCGACGCTGTACACAAGGTACAGCGAGAGGTGAAGTTTGTTCGTAGCAAAAGGCTTCAAACAGAAGAAAAATCGAGAGAAGTGAGATTTTTCAACCAAAGCAAAAACTCATCTTCGGTTTTACTCACTTGTCAATTATTATCCCCTTCGCCTTTTGCGCTCTGGGCATTTTTAACATCCCTCATTACTTATCTTCCAACGCTACGATACCGGGAAGCTCCTTACCTTCAAGGAATTCAAGGCTTGCGCCACCGCCTGTTGAGATGTGGCTCATCTTATCGCCGAGACCTGCCTGGTTAACAGCCGCAACGCTGTCGCCACCACCGATTACTGTTGTAGCGTCTATTTCAGCGAGTACCTGTGCGATAGCGTTTGTACCCTTTGCAAAGTTTTCCATTTCGAATACGCCCATAGGTCCGTTCCATACAACTGTCTTTGCGCTCTTAACTGCATCAGAGAAAAGCTCGATTGTCTTGGGACCGATGTCAAGACCCTGCCAGCCTGCTTCGATTGAACCTTCGCCAACAACCTTGCTTTCAGCATCGTTAGCAAATGCTGTTGCAACAACTGTATCGATGGGAAGAAGAAGCTTGTCGCCTGCTTTTGCCATCATTTCCTTTGCGTAGTCGATGTAATCCTTTTCAAGAAGGCTGTCGCCTACTTCATAACCCTTTGCAGCCATGAATGTGTAAGCCATACCGCCACCGATGATGAGCTTGTCAACCTTGTCAAGAAGGTTTTCAATAACACTGATCTTGCTTGAAACCTTGCTACCACCGAGGATTGCAACGAGAGGACGAACGGGGTTGTTTACTGCGTTGCCGAGGAATTCAATTTCCTTCTGGATAAGGTAACCGCAAACTGCGGGAAGGTAATCTGCAACACCTACTGTTGAGCAGTGAGCTCTATGTGCAGTACCGAATGCATCGTTAACGAAGATGTCTGCAAGAGAAGCAAGTTCCTTGCTGAATGTTTCGATGTTCTTTGTTTCTTCTGCTCTGTAACGTGTGTTCTGGAGAAGAACTACGTCACCGTCCTTCATTTCTGCTACTGCCTTCTTTGCGTTTTCGCCAACTACGTTATCGTCAGCAGCAAAGATTACTTCCTTGCCAAGTTTTTCTGAAAGACGCTTTGCAACGGGAGCAAGTGAAAATTCGGGCTTGGGTTCACCCTTGGGCTTGCCCATATGTGAGCAAAGGATAACCTTTGCGCCGTTATCTGCAAGATACTTGATTGTGGGCATAGCGCCTACGATTCTGTTTTCGTCTGTAATGTTTCTGTCTGCATCAAGGGGAACGTTGAAATCACAACGTACGAGCACCTTTTTGCCCTGTACCTGAATGTCTTCAATAGTCTTTTTGTTCATAATGTAAACCACCTTATAAAAATATTAAAAATTATTATCATTTTACTGCACATTATATTATATCATTTTTCGCTCCAAATGCAAGTATTTTTAGGGGAAAACCGCTATTTTTTTATTGTTTTTCACCCCTCTGTCTCCTATTATTACCAAAAGATAAAAACAAAAACAAAAAAACACCCTTGCAGCCACCATTCATGAAAGGTGGGGACAAAGGTGTTTTATGGTGAAAACACAGATGTTTTAGTCGTAGATAGATTCACTTTCAAAGTTTAAAATTTCGCCGGTTTTTGCATCGATTTCAAACTCGTATTCCATACCATTATAGATGACTTCCACGTCGTATTTCCATCTTCCGTCATCCATTTCTTTTTTAAGTTTGCGGATATCTTTATCGCTCGAACCTTCAATCAACATAAATATCATCTTTTTGACGTTTTCTTCACTTACAAATTCTGAAGTTTCTTCCTTTTTGTTTTCAGTATTTGTCTCTGGTGTTTTTACGGGTTCTGTATTTGTTTCGGGTGTTTTTACGGGTTCTTCAGGAGTTTCAATAGCCGCGTTCTGCTCTGCAATTTTCTTTGAAATTTCTTTATTCATCGCGTTTCTTTCATCTTTTCCTACTCTTCCGCATCCTGCGAAAATTAAAATTGAAAGAGTTATTGCAAAAATTGTTTTTATCATACATTCATCTCCTTTTAGATTGATTTTGTGTGTTTCGAGAATTTTTTATCCAAAAAGGACTGCCACGAGGGCAGTCCTTTGAAAATTATTCCTTTGCGCTTTCGATAACTTTCTGTGCGATTGCGTCGGGAACTTCCTCGTATCTTTCAAATGCAAATGTAAACTTACCTCTTGCACGAGTCATACTACGAAGGTCTGTTGCATATTTGCACATTTCAGCTTCGGGTACTTCTGCGATGACTTCGCCAAGACCGTCGCCTATGGGATTCATACCGAGGATTCTGCCGCGACGTTTATTGATATCGCCGATGATATCGCCCATAAGTTCTTCCGGCATTGTAACTTCAAGATGTCCAATAGGTTCGAGAAGAGCGGGGTTAGCCTGAGTAAGACCGTCCTTATAAGCAATACCTGCGGCAACCTTGAACGCCATTTCTGAAGAGTCAACGGGATGATAAGAACCGTCTACCAGAACTGCCTTAAGGCCAACTACGGGATAACCTGCAAGAACACCCTTTACGATAGATTCCTGAAGTCCCTTTTCAACTGCGGGGAAGTAGTTCTTGGGAACTGCACCGCCTACGATCTGTTCTTCAAAAATAAGTTCTGTACCGTCGTGACGTGAAAATTCAATCCAAACATCACCGAACTGACCGTGACCGCCTGACTGTTTCTTGTGTCTGCCCTGAACCTTAACAGTCTTGCGGATAGTTTCACGATATGCAATCTTGGGAACTTTAAGATCTACTCCTACGCCGAATTTAGTCTTTAACTTGCTTGTGATAACGTCAAGATGAAGCTCGCCTGTACCGGAGATTGTAAGTTCCTTTGTTTCTTTGTTGTTTTTAACCTTGAATGTGGGGTCTTCCTCGCGGAGCTTTGCAAGACCTGCACTGATTTTTTCTTCATCGCCCTTTGCCTGCGGAACGATTGCCATTGTAATAGCGGGATTGGGGAAATCAATACCCTGAAGTTCTTCTGCGCCCTGTTTCGCAAGGGTGTCACCTGTAAGAGTTACGCCAAGTTTTGTAGCCGCACCGATGTCGCCTGCACGAAGTTCGGGAACTTCAATCTGCTTCTTACCGCGGAGAGCGTAAAGCTTACCGATTCTTTCATTTTCGCCCTTATTGACATTGTAAACTGTTGAATCAGCTTTAAGAACACCACCGTAAACACGGATGAGTGAAATCTTGCCGTAAGAGTCAGCAAGTGTCTTGAATACAACTGCGCTGAGGGGTGCTGTTGCGTCTGAATTTTCAGCCTCAACGGGAGAAGGAAGATATTTAAGCATAGCGTCCATAAGAGAACGAACTGCAAAAGTCTTGCCTGTACAGAAGCCACCGTAAACGGGAACTACCTGACCCTGCTTAACACTACCCTTAAGTACAGCACGCATTTCTTCGTCAGTGATAACGTCGCCTGCGAAATATCTTTCAAGAAGCTCGTCGCTTGTAAGAGCAACTGCTTCAATAAGTGCATCGTGATACTTGTCGAAGGATGCCTTCATGTTTTCGGGAATCGGGATTTCGGTTTCAACGTCATTTTCAACCTTATACGCTTTACCGCTTACGATATTAACATAACCTGTAAGATTTTTTCCTTCTTTAATCGGAATTCGAAATACAGCTGCACTTGCACCGAATTTATCCTGAATCTGTGCTACAACCTTGTCAAAATCCGCTTCGTCATCATCCATACAGTTGATGAACATCATACGCGCCATACCGCGTTCTGTTGCATATTTCCAAGCGTTTTCGGTACCTACCTTAACGCCACTTTTTGCATTGATAACGATGAGGGCACTTTCAGCTGCGCGGATACCGCCCATAGCTTCGCCCACAAAATCAAAGTAACCGGGAGTGTCGATGAGGTTAAGCTTTGAATCAGGTATCTTGGGAGTATGCCATACACAAGGAGCCATTGAAAGATTAACAGAAATCTTTCTCTTGATTTCTTCTGCATCATAGTCACTTACTGTTGTACCGTCTGCAATTTTACCAAATCTGTCTGATGCGCCTGCTTTATGCAAAATCGCTTCAACGAGCGATGTCTTTCCTGCACCACCGTGTCCTAATACTACTACATTTCTGATGTTCTCTCCACTAAATACATTCATTGTCTTAACCGCCTTTCCACGGGTCTTGAAAATTTTCCCGTTTTTTCAGATAATACGAAGCAAACTTCGTACTTTAATTTTACTATAAATCCGTATTTATATATATCCGTATAATTCACAATATTTTATTTTTACTTTCGTCATTTTGCACAAAGGATTGCTGTTTTCTTTTGTGTTTTTTGTCGTTTTGTTACATAAAAAGCACCAAAGTTCGTCCTTTGGTGCTTTTTTTCTTATAATGTTCCTCGCAAATAATTTGCCATTTTTCTGCACAGATGATAAACGTTTACATCTTCCTCGCATTTCTTAAGCCACAGTTTTCCGTCTGTGACTATTCCTGCGTTTATAAGTTCCCACACAATATCGTTGATTTTGTCAACTTTTTCAAGGGGTGCTTCTTTCTCAAGAATGAGTGGCAAAAGGTTCCCAAGAAATGCTTTTTTTGTGTTTCCGCCAAAAAAGTTTGTCCCGGGGCATGTTTTACACGATTTTGAGTTGACGTAATCCCCAAGGGATTTTCCTGCACTTGTCCACCAGGCGTGATAGATAATACATTCTTCGGGAGAAAGCGAAAATCTTGTCACTAATACCTTCAACACTGAAATTATGGCATCTTTCTGCTCTTTTGTCATGGAATCTCCACCGCGGTCAAAGTTTCCGAGACATTCGATTGCGATCGCTCCCGTATTTGCTCCTTTTATCCCTGCAGGAACCATTTCAAGACTGCGTCCCGAAACAATAATTCCGTCGGGGAAAATAGTGAAATGCTGACCGATGTCGCTCCATCCGTTTGTGTTTATGTGACACTTTCTCATACTCTCCTGAAGGGCAATATGATTCTCTCCTGTAAACTGTTTATAGCTTGGCGAATATGTGTGGTGAATCTGAATTTTATTTATGGTTCGCAGCAGTTTTGTGTTTTTTATGTATTCTCCAAACTCGCTTGTATTGTACTTTTTAAAATTACTCATTTTATTCCTCCCTGACTTATTCTATGCTACACATTCATTCGTTATTACCTTTTGAGTGGAGCGCTTCAATAGCTGTTTTCAGGAACTGGGGATATTTTACACCCATAAGGCCAAGATTTTCCATAACGCTGAGCCCTTCGTTGCCAATGAAGAAAAATATTGTTGCGTTGCGGATGTAATGAGTGCCTGAAATATCGTCCACACGTACTGCAAGCGCAACGAGAAGTAGCATTGAAATTTTCTTTACTATGCCTTTATAACCGACCTGACTTGATGCTCCTCCGCTTTTTGTTTTTTGTGATTTGTGGAAAACAAGTGCCACGCTCATACCCGTTATATAGTCTGTTACCATAAACATAACAAGGGCTTTAAGAAACGAATCCCATCCGCCGAACGTTTCGGCAAGAACGCTTCCTACACCTGCTAAAGTTATCAGAATTGTGTTTTTTGTGCTCGTCATTTTTTCACCTCCTTGTGTTTGTGAAGAATCTCACTCCCCCCACATTTTCAATGCGAGCGGTATGCGGGGACGGGGACATTTTTGTAATCCGCAGGTGCAACAAAAATTGACCTGTCCCCAAACATGAAGCGAAGAACCTCACTCCATCCTCTTGTATTCTCCGCTTATTTTTGTGTTAACATCTGTCAATACCTCGTAGTGTGTTGCCCCTTTGAATGTGGGAAGCGTAGGAATGTTTATATCTTCTTCCCTTTCAGAATCCGCATAAACTACCGTAAGGGGTTTTCCCTCATCATTCCACGCGGCAAGCTGTGCTTTCCATTCATCAACCGCGGGAACAACCTGCTCAGGAGTTATGCACAAATAACTACCACTCTGAAGTGCAACGCCTATTGTTTTATTTGCCGCAGTGACATTTCTGTAAATAGTGTTCCACGGATATGCCCTGTAACGGTTTGCAATGCAGTTCACTTCCGCTGATTTTAGGCCGGAGCGTTTTCCACATTCGCAGTACAGTCTGAAATTTTCTCTGTACCAACTCTCTGTGCCTTTGAAAATTCTTGTACTTGTGTTTCGTATAACCTTTTTATTTTCAAAATCAATGTAATCCTCGTATGCTCCAATTTTGCAAAGAGGTTCATCAAGGTATATGTCAAAATGTTCTTCATCGCTATTTCCGTTGTATGCAACCACACCGATTTTATATTTTCCGTTGTGCTCGCCCTCCGTCACAAGGTCGCCTACGCACATAACGGAAACAGGATTTTCGGGAGAAGGAGTTTCTTCCTGAAAACAGTTTCCTGTAATCTTTGCATTATAAATTTTGTCATTGTAGCTGTTTTCAAGCGATACCTCCCCGTCACCTTCAAATGACACCATTTCATACCCTGCGATTTTCTTATCGCCTTTATAAAACTGTGCAGGGCGAAAGTTGCCCCTGCACAATACTGCTTTTTTATCTTTTATGTAAATCATTCATCTACCTCCTTGATTGGCACTATGGGGGACGGGGACATTTTTGTTACGCCTTTGGCTAACAAAAGCCACTTTCGTTTGGGGACGGGTCATTTTTGTTACGCCTTTGGCTAACAAAAGCCACTTTCGTTTGGGGACGGG
>JAZREK010000052.1:0-7890 GCA_045660765.1 Clostridia bacterium | reverse complement strand
TGAAGAAGGCGACGTTCTTGTAGCGGCTTCCAAAAGTGGCGACGCTACATACGAGAAGACTTACAAGTATTATACTCTCGCAGAACTTATACCCCTTGAAATTGAAGGTTTCAATCTCTCTGAAGCAAACGGAAGAATATTAAAAGGCACACAGATTGAAAGAGACCTTGAAAATCAGACATATTACCTTGACACAACAATCAAGAATAATACAAACACCGAAACAGAACTTTTCCGTGCGGCTATTGCAGTTTATGATGAAGAACTCAAGATGATTCATTTTGATAATGAAGATTTTTCAGTTGCACCCGGCGTAAATGTGTATAACGCAGACGAACTTCAAGTTAAGTTTGAAAATGTAGATATTCCCCGCGGGGCGACTCTCAAGGCGTTCTTGTGGAGAGCATCAGACCTTGAACCCCTCTGCGAAAACATCGAAGCATACTTCGGTAGTGACGGTGAATACCATGTTCTCGCGTTTGGTAACAGTTACACAAACGACTCCTTTAAGTACCTTCCCCAGATTGCGGCTGCTGACGGTGTCACACTCAAGGCAGTAAATATGTATAGGGGTAGCTGTACGATTTCAACACATAACAGTTATATGAAGGACAGCAGCAAGACCTATGAAAGCAGAATTGAATATTTCCCCAACGGAACCACTAAAACAACGGAAAATGTTTCATTTGCCGACGGTCTTAAAACCGAAGGCTATTCATGGGACTATATCACAATTCATCAGAGAAGCCTTGCATCTCCCGACTATTCTACCTTCTATACAGAAAGCAAGCCCTATATCACAGAACTTGCAGATTATATAGGGGAGAATGCTCCTGCAAGTGAACTTATGTTCTTTGAAAACTGGTCTGTATTCACAGACAGAATAGAAGAACTTTATGACGATTCTACATGGAACTACAAAAAGTATGTAGAAGGTGTTGATAAGGACGAATACTACGATACTGTATTTGGGGAAATAAAGGAAACCTATCTTACTGCAGCGGAAAAAATAGGCAATCCTAATAGAGTTGTTCCGGTTGGTGAAGCGATTTATATTGCGATTGAAGAGTACGGCTTCCCCGAATATGTGGATGATTCCGATCCGGACAATGACTCTTTCAAGAGCACCGCAAGAGCAATGTATCGCGACAAGACATCACATCTTACATACCTTGGTAGAATATTTGCGGGCCTTGTATGGTACGAATATATTACAGGAAACGATGTAAGAAATAACCCCTATCAGCACACCACTTATGTAAGCGAAGCAGATATGGTTATACTTAAGGAAATCGCTCACAGAGTGTGCACAATGGACGACTACAACAAGTAAACAAATAAAAAGCAGGTGAAAAATTCACCTGCTTTTTTGTGTGTTTAATCATTGTCACTTGACTATGTTGCTTATCCAGATTCCTTTTCGTATGAGAACGGTTCCGATCACTGTTTTAATAATATCAAGCGCGCGGACAAGGAAATAAACAAGTCCCACATTCATATCAGTGAAATTTGCAAGGATAAATGCTACGGGTACGCCTATAACCCACATAAAGCCGCTGTCAAACCAGAATGTAATCATAGTTTTGCCACCGCTACGGAGTGTGAAATAGCTTCCGTGTGCGAACGCGTCGAAGGGGAGCATCAGCGCAAGTGCCACGAGGAATGACGATGCCATTGCCTTTACCTCGGCTTCCGTCTTATATATTTCGGGAATAACACCTGAGAGAAGCATAAGAATTGCTCCTATGATTATGCACAGGGTCACGGAAAGGGAGATAAGACGCCAGACCGTCTTTTTAGCTCTTTCAATTTCGTTTGCACCGAGGTGCTGCCCAACCATAATGGAAATAGCGCTTCCTAATGAAATCAGCACCACATTAAATATGTTGTTCACCGTTGATGCAATATTTGCCGCCGCAACAACCTGTAATCCTCTTGCGGAATAGCACTGAAGGTATGATGCCATACCCATAGACCATAAAAGCTCGTTAAAAAGAAGTGGAGAACCTTTTTTCAGAACCTTTCTTAAAAGGTCACGCGGGATATAAAAGCTTCTGTAAACACTTTTTATGAACCTGAATTCACCTGACCTTTTGTGCGTACAGATTATAAGTATCGCCAATTCGGCGAAACGGGAAAGAACTGTTGCTATAGCTGCGCCTGCAACTCCGAGACGGGGGAATCCGAATTTTCCGAAAATGAGAAAATAGTTAAAAACAAGGTTTATAAGTATCGCCGAGATGCTTGCGAGCATAGGAAGCTTTGTTTCTCCCGTTTCCCTTAGCGTGCTCGAATAAACCTGCGAAATGGAGAAAGGAATAAGTCCTATGAGCATTATCTTTGTATACTGAAGCCCGTGCAGATAGGTGCTTGCGGCATCGGTGGCGCTTGTGTCTTTCGCAAGATAAAGACCTATGAGCTGTTTTGGGAAAAATCCGAGAATGAGTCCTGCGACCAGAAAGACTGCCGCGGCAGTAAAAATCTTTAAGCGGAAGCAGTAACGAAGTCCGTCATCATCCTTTGCGCCTGCATACTGCGTGGCAAAAATGCCCGAGCCTGCGAGTCCACCGAATATGCAAAGGTTAAATATAAATATAAGCTGATTGACAATTGCAACAGCCGACATTTCAATCGTGCCTATTCTTCCGACCATTATATTGTCAAGAAGGTTTACAACATTTGTAATTGTATTCTGAATAACAATCGGCATAGCAACCCAGAAAACGCGTCTGTAAAAGTTTGCACTGCCGATAAAATAATCTTTTTTAATAACCATTTTTTATGCCTCATTTGTGGTAGGTTTCATTGGCATTTATCTTAAATGCTCGATATATCTGTTCCTCGAGCATCAATCTTGCAATTCTGTGAGGGAATGTCATCTTGCTCATCGAAAGCTTAAAATCTGCTCTCTGTTTAACCTCATCCGAAAGACCGAGCGATCCACCGATAATAAAATCAATCGTACTGCTTCGCATCTGGAAATCGGAAATCTTTTGTGCAAGTTCCTCACTTGAAAGCTGTTTGCCCTCAATACACATCGCAACGACAATATCACCTTTTCCGATTTTCTTTAAAATCTGTTCACCCTCTTTGGTAAGCACGGCTTTGCACTCGGCAGGGGAGGGGTTGTCAGGGATGCTTTTATCATCAAGGCAAATAACATTGAAAGAACAAAAACGGCTGAGTCGTTTTTCGAATTCAGCCGTTGCCTTTACAAAATAATCTTCTTTAATTTTTCCTACGCAAATAATATTAACATTCATCAGTCAATAAGCTCCTCGCTTAACGAATATCTTTCAGCTACAAAAAGCGATACATCTTCGCCGATTTTGAAACCCACACTTTCAATGCTTCCTGCCACGGATTCGTATGCTTTGGAAGGCGTGTTGTTATCGGTGCTTAAATGCCCGAGCATAATCTGTCGAAGCTTCCCTTCACGTACAAGTTTTGCACAAAGAGCACCGCACATCCTGTTTGAAAGATGTCCGTAATCGGAGAGTATTCTTTCTTTAAGGTGTTGCGGATACGGACCGCACATAAGCATTTTTTCGTCGTGGTTTGCCTCAATCATCGCGATGGAACACGGAAGAAGAAGGTCAAATATATGTCTTGTAACTGTACCAAGGTCAGTTGCAAGAGCACCTGACTTATCGCCGTTTGAAAAGACAATACCAATGCTTTCCGCCGCATCGTGCGATGTGGAAAACGGATAAAATTTAGTGCCATTTATTTCAAAAGGGACATCCGCCGCAATATAGCGGATAAGGTCGGGGTCAATCTTGCCGATGGAATTTATCATCGCTTTCCATGTGCCGAGCGTTGCGTACACAGGTATTTTATACCTTCTGCACATAACACCTACACCACTGATATGGTCTATATGTTCGTGCGTGACGATGATTGCATCAATATTTTCAGGCGAAATTCCTGCACTTGCAAGTTCGTTTTCCGCCGATTTGCCTGTGATTCCGCAATCAACAAGAACGGCGCAGTTTTCACTTCTTAAAAGAACAGAATTTCCGCTACTTCCCGAAGAAAGTGGACATATAGAAATATTCATTTTTTAATCAGCCTCAAAAATACGCTCTATCTTAACACCTATTGAACGGAGTCTGCGTTCAATATCAGAATATCCTCTGTCAATATAATGCGGAGAAGCAATCTCTGTCACACCTTCAGCTGCCGCACCTGCAATTATGAGGGCCGCACCTGCACGAAGGTCTGTTGCGCTAACATCAGCACCGCAAAGCTTGCATCCTGATATTTTGGCACTTCTGCCTTCAATCTTTATGTCTGCACCGAGCTTTAAAAGCTGGTCAATATACTGGAATCTGTTATCCCATACATTTTCATTAACCTTGCTGTCACCATCAACCGTTGCAAGAAGGGCAACCATCTGCGGCTGCAAATCTGTCGGGAAGCCGGGATACGGTCTGGTAGTAACCGACACGCCACGAAGTTCTCCGTCACGCTCAATTCTTATAGAATCGTCATATTCGGTTACGTTTACGCCCATCTCTTCAAGCTTTGTAGTGAGACAATCCATATGCTTGGGAATAATGTTTCTTATAAGGACATTACCGCCTGTCGCCGCCGCAAGAAGCATAAATGTACCTGCTTCAATCTGGTCGGGGATGATACTGTAGCTGCCGCCCTTCATCTGGCTTACACCTGTTATACGGATAACGTCTGTACCGGCACCGCGGACATTTGCACCCATTGCGTTTAAGAAGTTTGCAACGTCAACGATATGAGGCTCTTTAGCCGCATTTTCTATAACAGTTCTGCCCTTGGCAAGAGCTGCCGCAAGCATAATGTTTATTGTAGCGCCAACGCTTACTGTATCAAGATAGATTGTAGTGCCGGTAAGCTTCTGCGCGTCTGCATAAACAATACCGTTTTCAATCTTGATTTCAGCACCCATTGCACAGAAACCTTTTTCGTGCAAATCTATCGGACGAGTACCAAAGTTGCATCCGCCGGGGAGTGAAACTTCAGCCTTGTTCATTCTGCCGATAAGTGCGCCGAGAAGGTAATAGCTTGCGCGCATACGACTTGCAAGATCTCCCGGTGCGATATGTGTTTTAAGGTTTGAAGCATTGACTTCAATAGTAGTGTCATTTACATATGTAACACTTGCACCAAGCTGTACAAGCATATCTATAATAAGTCTAACGTCTTTTATATCCGGAACATTTTCAATACGGCAAATCCCGTCGACAAGGAGTGCCGCAGGGATAATTGCAACTGCCGCATTCTTTGCACCGCAAACTGCAATTTCGCCGAAAAGCGGATTTCCGCCTGTTATTTTCAGTTTTTCCAAGATTCTACACCTCTTTTGCAAAAATCTGTAAAAGACCACATTAGATTATACACTATATATAAGAAGAAATCAATGGTTTTCTCAAAATAAAGGCGTGTTTTGTAAAAAAAGAGCGCAGTTTAAAACTGCGCACTCTTCTTATCGGAATCTATTTTTCTGTATTTAAGGGGAGAAATGCCTTTAAGTCTCTTAAAAATCTTGCTGTAATACGATGCACTTGAAAATCCGACTTTTTGAGAAATCTCGTCCATAGACAAATCGGTTTTCAATAAATATTCAATAGATTTTTCTATGCGTTTATTGTTAATGTACTCGCTCATTGTGCAGTTAAAGTAGTTGTGGAACTTGTTGTATAGCACTGTTTTTGATACATTTACCTGTCTTGAAATAGACTTTACCGAAAGCTTTGTTTTGATATTTTGGTCGATATAATTTATCGCGCGCTGAATATTCTGGTCAATGCTCGGGCGAAGCATATTTTCGAGCAAAAGATATTTGATAAGCATTGAAGCGACATTGGAAATACTTTCAATCTTATCAGTGTCGTAAAGCGGGATTTTATTGTAAAACTTTTCTAAAACAGAAGCATCAAGACCGAGCGACAAAATATACTTTTGAAGCTTTTCAAAACTGCTGTCCTGTCGCATCTGACCGAATATGATATATCCGATTATCTCGCCATCGTGAATGATAGGAGTAACCATATCCACAAGCCCTGCATGGCATATGTGGAACTGTGTTTTTTTCGTAAGTTTGCATTTTTCCAGAAGCACAATTTCCGAGCTTTTGCACGCTTTTTCACCTTTTTCGGTATCGCGGATGCATTTACAGTAATTATTGAATTCATACTTTGTGTCGCTGACCTTCGTAAAGTCGCTTTTTAAAAGGTCAATCGTAATTCCCGTAGCATTGTAAAAGTCGTGCAGTGCACTGCTTATTTTCGGGGCATCGTAAGTAACAACCATTTCTATCACCAACAATAAAATATACTAAATCCGCCGTTTTTGTCAATAAATTTTTAAAAAAAGGAATATAGTGATAAAAACAGGGAATTATTTCTCTTTTTTTGATTGCACCGCCAAATGCGAATATGTTATAATATACCTAGAGATATCCAGACTTAAAAACAGAAAATATATAGAAGGAGAAATAATTATGGATTTTTTGACAACAGTAAAAGGCAGTCTTCTTGACGGCTTCTATCCCAAGGGATGGGACATGGCAAAAATTGACGCTTGTTGCGAAAAGGGTGTAGCCCGCGAAGATTTCTGGCACAAGGACTTTAATCCCATCGAATGCGACAACATCTATGAATTCGATACACTTATGGGTCATGAAATTGCGGTTACAATCAAGAACGCTCGTGAAAAGGGTGAAAAGCTTGCTATGATTCTTCCCGTAGGTCCTATGGGTATGTACAAGTGGGCAGTTTACTTCCTCAAGGCGTGGAATGTAAAGTGTGACCACGTTTACACATTCAACATGGACGAATGGTCAGATAGCGAAGGTAACACACTTTCAAACGATAATCCCGCATCATTTGAGTATAGCATGAAGGAAGCATTCTTTGACAAACTCGGCGAAAACACAATTCCCGCTTCTCAGAGAAATTTTGCTACAAAGACAAATCTTCCTACATATCCTGAAAAGATTGCCGCACTTAAGGCAGAAGGCGCAAAGCTCGTTGTAATCTTCGGTATCGGCAGAATGTGCCACATCGCATTCTGGGAACCCCAGTTTGCTGATGAATTCAGTAGCGTTGAAGAATGGAAGAAGCAGTGCTACCGCATCGCTGCAAAGCTTCATCCCCTTACAATTGAGCAGAACGCTATCACAAGCTTCAAGAGCCGTACAACTCTTGTACCTTGCCGTGCTAACACAATCGGACCCGGCCTCTTCTTGCAGGCAGACTACATCATCGGCGGTTGTGACGGTGCTCTTTCTCGTGGTATGGGTTGGCAGGGAATGAGTTTCCTTTCAACACTTCACTACGGCCCCGATATGAATATTCCCTCAACATTCATGCCCACATTCCCCGGTAAGCTCTTTTATCTTAAAGAACTTGCAGGTCCTCTTACAGCTGAATGTAACTAATCAAAAATCAAAGAGGTGCTTGGATTTCCAAGCGCCTCTTTTTATAAGGTGAATTTCCTAAAAAAGAGTTTCAAAAATTCCATATCGTTATAAAAACTCTATTTACATACGGGAAGCAATTATATATAATAAAATTAAGGAAAATAGAAAAGGAGGCGTCTCTTATGAGAAACAAAAAAATCACAGCAATGCTTCTCGCGTTCGTAATGGTAATAAGCTGTGCTTTCACAGGCTTTGCCTTTACTGACCTCGAAGAAGGCAATTACACCGCGGCTATCCGCGAACTTGCTGAAATGGGTATTGTAAAGGGTTATAACGAAAACTCTTTCGGCGCAAACGATGTTTGTACAAGAGAGCAGTTTATAACATTCTTGTATAGAGCATCAGGCTCACCTGCAGTTGCTGAAAAGGCAACATTTACAGACGTTGACAACGATGCTTACTATGCAGACGCAATCGCGTGGGGCGAACAG
>JAZREK010000051.1:0-7053 GCA_045660765.1 Clostridia bacterium | reverse complement strand
CCTTATACAGTTAACGAAAAGGGCGAAGGTCCTGCATGGGCTAACTCACTCTTCGAAGATAACGCAGAATATGGTTACGGTATGTACCTTGCACAGAATACTCTTCGTGAAGATCTTGTGGCAAAGGTTGAAGCAGTTGCTGAAAAGGCAGCAGACGCTGACAAGGAAGTAATTGCTAAGTATATCGAAACCAAGGAAGATGTAAACGCTAACAAGGTTGCAACAGCAGAACTCGTTGAAGTTCTCGCTAAGATGAACACACCTGAAGCTGCAGAAATTCTCAAGGATAAGGAATACCTTTCAAAGAAGTCTGTATGGATCCTCGGTGGTGACGGTTGGGCATACGATATCGGTTACGGCGGTCTTGACCACGTACTCGCTAGCGGCGACGACGTAAACATCCTCGTATTCGATACAGAAGTTTACTCTAACACAGGCGGTCAGTCTTCAAAGGCTACTCCCACAGGTGCTATTGCGAAGTTCGCAGCAGCTGGTAAGGAAGTTAAGAAGAAAGACCTTGCAGCAATCGCTATGAGCTATGGTTATGTATACGTAGCACAGGTTGCACAGGGTGCTGACTACAACCAGTGTATGAAGGCATTCGTTGAAGCTGGTACTTACAACGGTCCTTCAATCGTTATCGCATACGCTCCCTGTATCAACCACGGTATCAAGGGCGGTATGAGCATCGCACAGACAGAAGAAAAGCGCGCAGTAGCTGCCGGTTACTGGCACCTCTTCCGTTTCGATCCTCGTCGTGCTCTTGGAGGTCTCAATCCCTTCCAGCTTGATTCAAAGGAACCCACAGAAAGCTACGAAGAATTCCTTATGAACGAGGTTCGTTACAACTCACTTGCTCGCTCTAACCCTGAAAGAGCAAAGGCTCTCTTCGAAAAGGCTGCTGAAAATGCAAAGGCTAAGTACGAAGCACTTGTAAAGCGCGCAAACGACTAATTTAATACCTTACGGTAATAAAAAAATGGCGAAATACGAAAGTATTCCGCCATTTTTATTTCTTGTTTTAAACGAAAAATCTCTATTTTTGGACAAATAATCCCTATCTGAACGCCGCTTTGTCCTACGTTTTTTATTTGTAAAAAAGACTTGCATAGGATAAAATTTATGGTAAAATAAGAATATGAAGCCTCAAGGAGGGGGAATATGAACAACTATAATAAAGATACGGGTGCAAATTATAGAAGCAATAATAATTCATATTATAGTGATAATGAATACAATGCATCCGAATATTATGATAGAGAAACCAGAAATCCTTATAAAGAGAGAGCCGTTATAAAACGTCGCAATACAATGAATACGGTAATAATGGCATTTGCAGTATTAGCTGTTACAGTTATGATTGCGGTAACGGCATATGTAATGGGGAGTTATAATTCCGACAAGAAATCCGATTCGCAGGAACAAGATAATGTTGCGGTGCAGCAAACCGAAGAGACAGCACAGAATGAGTCGGAAGAGCAAGCCGAAGAGCAAGCCCAGAGTGAGGAAGAGGTGCAAAAAGATAAAGCACCGCAGACCGAGAATAGCACACCTCCTGCAAACCAGCCTGTTGCAATAATGTATGTTACAGCAAGAGACTTCCTTGCGCTTAAGAGCGGTCCGGGAATAAATTACAAGCGAATATATAAAATCCCCCCGGGAGCAGCGGTAGAAGTGCTTGAACCCATAAGCGGTGAATTTGTAAAAGCAAGATACAGCGGAATGGAGGGTTATGTGGCGGCAAGGTATTTGTCTTCTTCAGCTCCTTCTTCCACTCCTGTGAGTACTCCTGCAAGCAATCCGGCTGGAACAATGTATGTAACGGCAAGAGACTTCCTTGCACTCAAGAGCGGCCCGGGAATAAATTACAAGCGAATATATAAAATCCCCCCGGGAGCAGCGGTAGAAGTGCTTGAACCGTTAGGTGCTGAATTTGTAAAAGCAAGATACAGCGGAATGGAAGGCTATGTAGCGGCAAAATATTTGTCATATTCACAGCCACAACCACAACCACAGCAGCCGTCTACAATAATGTATGTGACAGCAAGAGACTTCCTTGCGCTCAAAAGTGGTCCGGGAATAAATTATGAAAGAATATACAAGATTCCGCCGAGAGCAGCGGTAGAACTGCTCGAACCTATAAGCGGTGAATTTGTAAAAGTAAGTTATAACGGAATGGTAGGTTATGTAGCGGCAAGATATTTGTCATACTAAAGATAAGCTTGTAAAAGTGGCAGAGATTCGACGCAGGGATTCAGAAAAGATTATTCTGTAAATTTATAAAAAAAGAGTATGTTTCATTTTATGAAGCATACTCTTTTTTGATGAATCAGAGTTTAATTCGTTGACTTTAAAAAAGGTGTATGGTATACTTAACTTGTTGAAAGTTCAACAAGTTAAAGGGGGAGAAATTTTGAAAGAACGCTTTGAAACATTTACCGTGCTGATCAACAGAATAAGCAGGAGTATCCGCAAAATAGAAAACAAAGAAATGGCGGAATATAATTTAAGAAGTGTCCATGTATCGTGCCTTTTTCATTTGTATCAGGAAAAAAACCTGACTGCAACGGAGCTGTGTGACAAATGCGAGGAGGATAAGGCAACAATTTCGCGTGCCATAACCTATCTGGAGAAGCATGGCTTTTTAGCCTGCGAATCAAAAACGGCAAAAAGGTACAAAACTCCCTTGAATCTGACTGATAAAGGAATAGAAGCAGGTAAAAAGATTTTTGAAAAAATAAATCATGTTTTAAACGAGGTAAATTGCGACCTCGACGAGAAAGAAATAATTGAATTTTACAGATGCCTTACGCTAATAAGCGAGCGTCTTGAAAAAATAAGTAATACATCAATAGATTTATTAAGGAGTAATAATTTATGAAAACAAGAATTATAGTCGACTCTACCGCGGATTTTGCCCCCGAACTTAAACAAAATGTGTACACTGTGCCTCTCAACGTTATTTTTGGCGAAGAAAGATACATTGACGGTGTAACTATTGATAACATGACTTTTTATGAAAAACTTATAGAAAGTGACGTTCTACCTACAACAAGTCTTGCAAATCCTGATGCATTTATGGTAGAATTTGATAAGGTGAAAGAAGCAGGTGAAAGTGCTGTGGTAATAGCTGTTTCATCAAAACTTTCAGGAACATATCAGAGTGCTGTTATAGCAAGCGAAGATTATGAAAACATCTACGTTGTTGACGGTGGCAGTGTTGCTATCGGAAGCGGGATACTGATTGAGCTTGCCGTAAAACTTGCAGACGAGGGTAAAAGCGCAGAAGAAATTGTGGCTATCCTTGAAAAAGAAAAGGAAAAGATTGTAATTATAGCACTTCTTGACACTCTTGAATACCTGAAAAAAGGCGGACGAATTTCGAAAACCGTTGCATTTGCAGGCGGTGTTCTTAATATAAAACCCGTTCTTTCGGTAGCCAATGGTGAAATAAGTATGCTTGGAAAAGCGCGTGGCACGAAAATGGGGAATAACCTTCTCATAGAAAAAATAAATGAGGCAGGCGGTATTGACTTTTCTAAACCCGTGCTCCTCGGTTATACGGGAATTTCCGACGCGTTGCTTACTAAATACATCAACGACAGCAAGCATGTATGGGAAGGAAATCTTGATGAAATCCGCTATGTTTCCGTCGGAAGTGTTATCGGCACACACGCCGGCCCCGGAGCTATTGCAGTGGCGTTTTTCAAAAACTGATTTATAAAAGGAAGACTGCTTTATGGCAAATAAAATAAAAAACAAACTCAGGTGGGTGCGTCTTGATAATGCGGCGAAGATATATCCCGCGGCAAGAAGAAAAAACTGGAGCAATGTTTTCAGACAATCCGTAACACTTTACGAAGAAGTGGATACGGCTGTGCTAAAGTCGGCATTGGATGTAACTGTGAAGCGCTTTCCATCTATTGCTGCGCGCCTCAGAAAGGGCGTTTTCTGGTACTATCTTCAGCAAGTGGAATTTGCTCCTGAAATAAAAGAAGAATACAGTTACCCCCTTGTGTTTATGAGCAAGGAAGAAATGAGAAAATGTGCTTTTCGCGTGATCGTGTATCATGACAGAATTGCAGTTGAGTTCTTTCACTCATTGACAGACGGAACAGGTGCACTCATTTTCCTTAAAAACCTTGTTGCCGAATATCTCGAAAGAAAACACGGCATAAAAATTCCGACGGAAAACGGAATCATTGACCGCACTGCATCTCCGACGGAGGAGGAATTGGAGGATGCATTCCCCAAAAATGCCGGTAGTGTTCCTGCAAGCCGAAAGGATACAGATGCGTGGCATATGACGGGAGAAAGGCAGAGGGACGGATTTTTAAATCTTACCTGTTTCCAGATTCCCGTAAAGGAAGCGCTTGATGCTGCACACCGTTATAATTCGACCTTGACGGTGTTTATGAATGCCGTAATGATGATGGCGCTTATGAATCTTCAGAAAGAAAAAAACCCGTCTGTTAAAAGACAAAAAAGAATAAAAGTTCTTATCCCCGTGAATTTAAGAAATCTTTTCCCGAGTAATACATTACGAAATTTTGCCATGTACACCATTCCGGAAATCGACCCGCGATTGGGCGAATATTCTTTTGAAGAAATATGTGAAATCATCAAGCATAAAATGGGTACTGAATTTACTGCAAAGCATATGAGCTCTGTTATTGCTACCAATGTAAATGACGAGCGCAATGCTCTTTTGCGCCTTGTTCCGCTTCCTGTGAAAAATGTAGTAATGAAGGCGGTTTTTGACAGCGTAGGAGAGAAAAAATCATGCCTGACACTTTCTAACATCGGGCAAATCAAGGTTCCTGAAATAATGGAAACATACATAAAACGCTTTGATTTCATTCTCGGAGCGCAGGCTAATGCGCCCTATAACTCCGGAATGTTGTCTTTTGGAGAAAGCATATATTTGAATTTTATACGAAATATTAAGGAGCCGGAGCTTGAAATACATTTTTATAAAGTGTTGCAGGAGCTTGGCATTCCTGTAGAAGTTCAGAGTAATCGAAACGAGAGGTGATGTAGAATGTATTGTGTAAATTGCGGTGTTAAACTTGCCGATACTGAAAAGAAATGCCCCTTGTGCGAGACAGAGGTTTATCATCCCACTATAAAGCAGGGGGAAGCACGAAAACTTTATCCCGAAGGAAAAATGCCCGAAAAGAAGTCGGGGTTCAACGTAATAGCTGTCGCAGGAGTCATAATTTTCGTACTTGCGATGATTATCTGCTTCTTTGCAGATATACAAAGAAATGCAAAACTGGATTGGTTCGGATTTGTCGGGGGAGCGCTTGTGTCCGGATATGTCATTTTCGCACTTCCGTTATGGTTCAAAAGACCAAATCCTGTTATTTTTGTGCCGTGCGATTTTGCGGTATCAATTCTCTATCTGTGGTACATAAACTTCGCAGTTGGCGGAGATTGGTTTTTAAGCTTTGTTTTCCCCGCTGTTGGCGGAATGGCACTTATTATATGTACCGTGATAACTCTTATCCGTTATGTCAAGAGGGGAAGGCTCTACATCCTTGGCGGTGCGTCTGTCCTTCTTGGTGCATTTATGCTGTTGGTTGAATATCTTTTGGATATGACATTTAAGCTTAGCTTTGTAGGCTGGTCAATATATCCTCTGATAGCATTGGTCGCTCTTGGCGGTATTATGATTTATCTTGCGATAGATGCCGTAGCGCGTGAGACCGTGGCAAGAAAATTATTCTTTTGATAGCGAGGCAAGGTAATACAGGCGACGAAATAGTATTTAATACAAAAAGGAAGCAGACACTTATGTGTCTGCTTCTTTTTATTGCGGTTCTTCTATTTTTGTTTTGGTGAACTTTTCGCCATCATCCTTATAGAAGGTTATGATTTCGTCATCGCGGAAAAGCTCGTTCTTATACCGGTCGTATATTGTCAGATTAAGGTTAAGGTCTACGACATCTTTTTTTGTAGTGTTAGAATAGTAGAAAAATGAACCTTTAATGTGTTGATGCGGTCCTATGTAGGAAATAGGAGAAAATCCGACTGTGCCGGTTTCATCGTTAGAAATAATCCAACTGGTTAAATATGCATAACCGGTGTCGAGAGCAATCTCTTTATCAGTATCGTTTATAATTGTAACTTTCCAGGAAGGAATTCCGCTTTCACGATACTCAAATCCGTCAAGTGTTATCTTTACCCCCGCTTTGTCGAAAACAACATTGTCGCCGGGAATGAATTCCGCCGCATCGCCTTTTTTATCAAGCTCCACGTTAACCCATTTTAGGTCTGTAGGGGTGCTGTAGCTATCCAGCGAAACCGCCATACCAAGACTTTCGATACTATCTATATCATAGCTTGCGAGTATGTCTTCCGGAATCTCAATCTCGCCATATTCAGCAGAGTTTGGATAGACGTAGAATGAGGTATAATATGCCGGTATAGCAATAGAGTTTATGCTGATTGTATCGATGTAAATCCTTTGTGTTTTTTCGCACAGGTTTTCAACCCGCAACAAAGCTTTGTTTTTAAACAGACTGTTTTCACCGAAGAACATCAGCTTCAGTCGGAATTCATCCGTCTCCCACAAAACCTGTTCCTTCGCCGTTGCATCCATAAAAGGTTCTATGTTTGTATCCTTCTCTTTTGCGAAAACGGTTTCCACATCATCAGAAAAAATTTCTTCTCCATCCCAATTTTTAAAGGAAACGAAAAGAGGAAGCGTGTCTTTTTGTGCATCTGTAGTAAGATAAGGAACCAAAGTGCAATTTATGGATTCGTGGGCGGGTATTTGCGACTCAGACAAATATGCTACGAGACGTGCATATTTGTCTTCTCTTGAACGGCACATATCTAATATATCTATATTTTCATCGGTATCGTTAATGATTGTCAGGTACCAAGTGGGATATAATCCGTCAATATCAGCACCTGATGAAACTCTTTCAAGGTTATACTTGAAGTCGTTGACTATAATTTTCACTCCTGCTTTGTCAAAAACAATGCTGTCACCATAATTTACGAGAGCAGCTTCGCCACGCTCTTTTAACACAATTTCCGAAGAAA
>JAZREK010000050.1:0-10623 GCA_045660765.1 Clostridia bacterium | reverse complement strand
TTTGCAAGCATCTTTATCGCGTCAAGAGAGCGGTCGTTCATATCAAAGGTGTGATTGGGGTGAATCCCTGCCGTTGCATAGAGAAAATCATATCTTTCGGCAAGCGCGATGCATCTTCTGGTCGTTTCAACATCGCAGCCTGCGTTTATGATATAGCCGACGCCGTTTTCCTTCATTTTTGAAAGAATTTCGTCGCGGTCGGCGTCAAATTTTTTATCGTAGAAGTGTGCGTGTGTGTCGAAAAGCATCAGCAAACTTCACTTCCAAGCTGCATATCCTCTGACGGAGAAACGATTGAAAGCTGATTGTCGTTTGATGCGCAGAGAATCATACCGTAGCTGTCTTCGCCACAAAGTTTTACGGGCTTGAGGTTAGCTACAACAACAACCTTCTTGCCGATAAGGTCCTGCGGTTCGTAATGAAGAGCAATACCGCTTACAACCTGTCTCTTTTCATAGCCGAGGTCAAGCTGAAGTTTAAGAAGCTTCTTCGCCTTCTTAATCTTTTCACATTCAACAACCTGCGCTACGCGAAGCTCTGCCTTAAAGAAGTCATCAATTGTGATTTCTTCCTTGCCTTCGGGCTTTTCAATCTTGGGAGCGTTAGCCTTCGCAGCTTCTTCCTCGATTGCTTTAAGTTCCGCTTCAACATCAATACGGGGGAAGAGAACCTCGCCCTTCTTAACAGTAAAGCTGTCCTGTGCGCCCCAAGTAGATGCGCCTGCCCAACCCTTTGCCTCGGCACCGATCTGCTCGAGAATTGCAGGAGTTGTGCGAGTCATAACGGGTGCGATAAGCTCTGCCGCTATGCGGATTGCTTCGCAAAGGTTATACATAACTGTCTCAAGACGGTCTTTCTTATCCTCATCCTTGGCAAGTGCCCAGGGAGTAGTTTCGTCGATATATTTGTTTGTACGGCTGATGAGCTTCCAGATTTCTGCAAGTGCGTTGGAGAACTGGTAAGCGTCCATAAGTTCTTCAACCTTTTTGGGAGTTTCCTTTGCAAGTGCAATAAGTTCTTCATCAAAGCTATCGGAAACAGCCTTGTTTGAAACTGTACCGCCGAAATATTTTTCTACCATGCTTACAGTACGGCTAACGAGGTTACCGAGGTCGTTTGCAAGGTCTGAATTGATACGGTTAATAAGTGCTTCGTTATTGAATACGCCGTCAGCACCGAAAGGCATTTCGCGCATAAGGAAATAGCGGATTGCGTCAACGCCATACTTTTCAACGAGTTTTACGGGGTCAACAACGTTACCCTTACTCTTACTCATCTTCCCGCCGTCAAGGAGAAGCCAGCCGTGACCGTAAACCTGCTTGGGAAGAGGAAGGTCAAGCGCCATAAGCATAGCAGGCCAGATGATAGAGTGGAAACGCACGATTTCCTTACCAACGAGGTGCACATCTGCAGGCCAGTATTTCTTGAAGTCTGCATCGTCATCAGAGAATGCACCGAGCGCATTGATGTAGTTTGTAAGCGCGTCAAGCCATACATAAACAACGTGCTTGGGATCAAATTCTACGGGGATACCCCAGTCAAAACTTGTTCTTGAAACGCAAAGGTCCTCAAGCCCGGGGATGAGGAAGTTGTTGAGCATTTCATTCTGACGGATTGACGGCTGAAGGAATTCAGGATTGTTCTTGATAAGGTCAATAAGCTTATCCTGATACTTTGAAAGACGGAAGAAATAGCTCTCTTCCTTGGTCTTTTCAACAGCTCTGCCACAGTCGGGGCACTTGCCGTCAACTAACTGATGCTCTGTCCAGAAAGATTCGCAGGGAGTACAGTACCAACCTTCGTACTCGCTCTTATAGATGTCACCCTTTTCGTAGAGTGTGTTAAAAATCTTCTGTACGGCTTTAACGTGCATTTCGTCAGTTGTGCGGATAAACTTGTCGTTAGATATATCCATAAGCGTCCACAGCTCTTTAATGCCCTTTACGATGTTGTCAACATATTCCTGAGGAGTAACACCTCTCTCCTCGGCGATACGCTGAATCTTCTGACCGTGTTCGTCAGTACCTGTTAAAAACATTACATCGTAGCCCTGCGCTCTTTTATAGCGCGCAATAGTATCAGCGGCAACTGTACAGTAGGAATGACCGATGTGCAGTTTGTCGCTGGGGTAATAAATAGGTGTGGTAATGTAAAATTTTTCTTTTGCCATGTGTATACCTTCTTTCTTGTTTGGGGTTGATTTCCCCGGTAGCGGGGAAAATGTCCGGAGGACAAAAGGGGCACGCCGCAGGAAGCGGAGGTCCATTTTTGTTACGCCTTCTCGTTTGGGGTTGATTTCCCCGGTAGCGGGGAAAATGTCCGGAGGACAAAAGGGGCACGCCGCAGGAAGCGGAGGTCGTTTTTGTTACGCCTTTGGCTTACAAAAAACACCCCGTCCCCCATACCTCTCGCATTAACTATATTTGTTTCTGATTTTTTCAAGTGTTTCGTTAAAATCCTCGGGAAGTGGGGCGGAGAAGGAGACATTTTCGCCCGTTTCGGGGTGGATAAAGCCGATTTCTCCTGCGTGGAGAAGCTGTCCGACAAGCGAATATTCCTCTTTTTTAAGTCCATAGGTCTTGTCGCCCAATATGGGGTGCCCGATAGATTTTACGTGAACGCGAATCTGATGTGTACGCCCCGTTTCAAGCTTGCAACGGATAAGGGTGTACTTACCAAAGCGTTCTAAAACTGTTATATGTGTAACCGCTTCACGCCCGTCTTTTCTGGCGATTGCCATTTTTTTGCGGTCCTTAATGTCGCGCGCAATCGGGGCATCTACGGTTAAATTATCTTCTTTAATATTGCCGTGCACAATGGCAAAATATGTACGCGATAAGCTACGGTCGGCGAGCTGATCGGTTAAGGACTGATGCGCCTTATCATTTTTGGCAACGACTAAAAGTCCCGTCGTATCCTTATCAATTCTGTGCACTATTCCGGGGCGGAGGATGCCGTTAATCCCCGAAAGGTTATCACCGCAATGGTGCATCAGCGCATTTACAAGCGTGCCATCCTCGTTCCCTGCGGCAGGGTGGACAACCATTCCGCGCTTTTTGTTTATCACAAGGACATCGCTATCCTCGTACACAATATCAAGCGGAATATCTTGTGCCTCCACGTCAAGCTTTTTCGCTTCAGGCAGGGTAAGGGAAATAGTATCGCCCTCTTTTAATTTATATGATGCGCGGACGGATTTGCCGTTTACCGAAATTTCACCGTTGTCGAAAAGCTTTTTCAGGTAGCTTCGCGACAAATCGGGCATATTTTCAGCTAAATAGACGTCGCAACGAGCAGAAGCAGCCGCCGTAAGGTTTACAGTATTATCAGTCATTTGTTTTGCTCTCTTTCGGTTTCATATCGAGGAAAGCGTACAGAATATATAATCCTGCACCGATGCAGACAAAACAGTCTGCGATATTGAAAACGGGAAAATCAATAAATTCAAGCAAAATGAAATCACGCACGAATCCGAAAATCGCGCGGTCGATGAAATTCCCCACAGCACCGCCTGCAATAAAAGAAAGCGACAACTTTTCAAGGCGTGATTGGGGACGCATTTTGATAACGTAGAATATTGCAAGAAGCAAAATCACAATTGTAAGGATGATAAAGAAAACCCTCGCACCCTGAAGTATGCCAAAAGCCGCACCTTCGTTTTTAACGTAGGTGAAGCTGAGAATATGGGGGATGATTTCTTTGACCTGACCGAGACGGAAATTATTCACCGTGAGAATTTTCGTTATCTGGTCGAATGCGATTATTAAAATTGAAATTAGAATATATATCATATTGTTAACTCCAAACGTTAAGAGTTATAAAGATTCGGTCTTTTTTACTTGTTCCGCCGACGGAGAGTGTGGCTTTTCCCTTTCCGCGCATGGAAATGGTGTCGCCGTCTTTTAAGTGCATATCGTTTTTTGTAGCCTGCACACCGTTTACGAAAACAAGACCTGCAGAAATAAAATCACTTGCTTTTCCGCGACCGCACCCGCCGAAAAGGGTAATAATCGCATCAAGGCGCAAGGAAGAAACCGTCCCCTTAACCTCTCGAAAACTTTTTTCGGGAAGCTCAATCAAGGAAGGTTCTATGAGAGAAACTTTCACGCCCTCGCGACCTATTTTAGTGATGTTATTTGCAACGTATGAGGCAATATCGTTTGTAAGAAAGGCGTACGCCTCGTCCTCTTTTATTATAATGTCACCGCATTTTTCCCTCTTTATACCAAGTCCCAATATACTACCGAGAAAGTCGCGATGAGAAAGAGCTTTTATACGCGGTGAAGAAAACCTGACTACGCTGATTGGAAATTCGGGCGTAATATCTTCGGGAACGAAGGCGACCATTTTCCTTTCTGCATCAGGGAATCCACCGAAAAGGGTGGGGGAAAGCGGTAAAAACTGCTCCCTCTTCAAAAGCTCGGCGATACTGTTTTCGGACAGAAAATCGCCATAGGTGGCATTATAATATTTTTCGCAAGCAGTCGCCATATCAAATATGTGTGCAAACATAATGTTATGTCGACTGTCAAGACCGTAAATAAAGGACTCTTTGCTTATTCTTCCCATGGGAAGAAAGCACCGCTTTCGATTTCGTCACGAACGTCAGCCATAATGTCAACGTTGTAGGGAGCAACGAGAAGGATGCCCTTGGCAACTTTCTGTGTGCTTCCGCCGAGAGCGTAAGATGCACCGCTGATGATGTCGATAACTCTTCTTGAAATATCCTTATCGAGCTTTTCAAGATTGATAACAACGGGTTTCTTGTTGCGAAGGTGGTCAACTATTTCCTTTGTTTCGTCAAAGCGTTCGATTGAAACTACCACAACCTTCATCTGTGTTGTAGCTGCAATTGAAACAACCTTGGGCTTCTTTGAAAATGAAGTAGTCTTTACAGGTTCCTCATATGCAGGAACGTCTTCTTCAACAGAAGCGGCAAAGTCCAATTCTTCATCTTCATCGGGTCCGAAAACGAGATCACTGAATTTAGATAAAAATGACATAATAAAATCCTCCTTAGAATATATATGCTAAAATTATTTTCGATTTTAAGGGATGCTTGTCCCGATGTGCCGATTACTCGGCCTTGAATATTGCGCTTCCCACTCTTACGTGGGTTGCACCTTCCTCAATGGCGATTTCAAAATCCTTTGACATACCCATTGAAAGAACTTCGGCACCGTCTTTCTTATACTCCTGAAAAAGGGTGTTGGCCTCTTTAAAAATGGCTCTTATATCCTCTTTTGGAGCACCCAGCGGAGCCATCGTCATAAAGCCCTTGAAACGGATGTTTTTAAGTGCCTTTATCTCTTTAATTATATTAGGGATTTCGCGAGTTGTCAAACCATATTTGCTTTCTTCCCCTGAAATATTGACCTCCAGAAGAATATCCTGACAAACGCCTTCCTTTTCGGCTTTTTCGTCAATTGCGAGAGCAAGATGAAGCGAATCAACCGAATGGATAAGATCTGCCTTTCCGACAACATATTTTACCTTGTTTGTCTGAAGATGGCCGATAAGGTGCCATGTCGCTCCGTCCACCTTGTCAAGCTTATCACGAAGCTCCTGCGGACGATTTTCGCCAAAAATATTTTCGCCGAGACTGACCGCCTCGTTGATGGTTTCGGCATCAATCGTTTTGGAAACGCAGATTAAGGTTATATCCTCTTTCTTTCTGCCTGCCCTATGTGCGGCATCTTCTATTTTTTTGTGAATTTTTAAAAGATTACTTTGCAAGCTCACTTTCTTTAATCACCTCGGGATTGACTAAAATATTGTCGTAAAGTTTAAGTGGCGAATACTGACTTTCTGCAGGGGCGCGAGAACTGCTTTTTGCAATAACAAAATCCTCTTCCTGCAAGATTATATCAATAGCGCGGAATGATACGGTTTCGTTCTGATTTATAACAAAAACACCCGTTACGTCATTTTTGACGCGGATAGCAGCGGCAGGAACATAAAAACCGCTGTATTCTTCGTAGCAGATTTCAAAATTAACATCGCGTTTTTCAAAAATTCCGTTTGCATTACGTGTGCATTTTACAATAACTGCCGCACTGTCGCGGTCGTCGTAATTTACAGCTGCCACCGTTGCAATAAGGGGAGCTCCCTCGTCGATTGAAAGAGTTACGGAAGCACCTGCAGAAAGAAGGTCAGCTTCCTTCTTGGGAAGAGAAGCTACAAGATACCAAGAATATGTGTCAACGATTTTGCCCTTGTGTGACTGAGGCTTTTTGTATTCGTTGAGTGTTTTGGAAAATCCGTATATTTCAGCAGTTGAAAGCGCGAAAAGTTCTTTTTCGGGACGCTTTTGCTCAAGACCGTCAAGTGTAGTGTAAAAATATCCGGCGGAAGGAGCGTATACGTTTTCGCGGATGCTTCCAAGCTGTGCTTCGAGCGACTTTTTCTCTTCCTCAAGTTCGACAAGAAGCTCTTGTGCAGCACCGCTGTTTTCGGTTGTATACTTTTTTTCCAAAAGTGTTTTAAGCTGATGCGTGTTCTGCGCGGCAAGTGCAAAATTACCGTTTTTGGTGTTTGAACGTATTTCTTTCGTTATATCGCGCAGAGCAGAATGAATTCTCGCCTCGTCAGATGCGTATATATCGGCAAAATTGCTTGATTTTTTTATTTCCTCAATACGTCTTGTAACGTCTTCAAGCTTTTTCACAAGCTCTTCGTTTGAGTTACCGCTTATCGTGACACCGACAGTGCTTCCGCCCGATACACGTGTTCCGTCCTTAACGGCGGATTCGAAAACGCCGTTTTTGGGTTGTTCGATAATGGCTTCGTTGCGCAATATGAAGCCTTCACCGCTTACTGTTTTGCGGATTGTGATTGTTTTTGCCGCCTCAGTATCGTAAGGCGCGCTACAGTAACTTATCGTGCTGATAAGTGCAATAAGAAGAGAAATCAGTAATATTGTTTTAATGTGCTTGTTCAATCAGCGCACCTCCTTTTATAAGGTTTTCTGCTTCCTGCAGAAAGTTTTTGTAGTCAATAAATATAACGTCGGGGTTGTTGCGAAGCCATGTAAGTTGCCTCTTCGCGTATCTGCGAGTATTTCTTTTTAAAAGCTCTACCATTTCGTCGTATGTGCAAAGTCCCTTAAAATACCAAAGAGCCTCGCGATAACCGATTGCCATAGCGGCGGTGGTCATACGGGAAAGGTTGGGGAGGACGAATTTTTTTACTTCGTCTAAAAGGCCGTCTTCTATCATTATGTCAACACGCTTCCCGATTCGGTCATAGAGAATGTCGCGTGGCATATCAATAGCAAGATAGATGTAGTTGTACGGACTTTCATCAGGACGGCTTTCCTCGTCGATTTCACTTCTTGTGCGTCCTGTCGTGCGCTTCGTTTCAATCGCGCGGACAACTCTTTTTACGTCGTTGGGATGAAGCTTCAAAGCGGCTTTTGGGTCTTCTTTTTTAAGGATTTCAAAAAGAGCAACGTTACCGTTTTCCTCGGCAAAACGCATAAGCTCGTTTGAGAGTTCTTCATCTCGCTTGGGAGCAGAAAAGCTCGTCGCGTAAATGGTGTTGTCGCGGTAAAGCCCCGTGCCACCTGCAAGAATGGGGAGCTTTCCTCGTGCGTGGATGTCTGAAATCGCTTCGTGCGCAAGTGCGCAGTAACGCTCAACACTGAACTCTTCCCACGGGTCTGCCACGTCAAGAAGGTGGTGGGGGATATCGCCCATTTCATCCTTGGTGGGTTTTGCCGTTCCTATATCAAGATTTTTATAAATCTGCATACTGTCACAGGAGACAACCTCGCCACCGAATTTTTCAGCGAGCGCGATAGAAAGCGATGTCTTTCCCGATGCGGTTGCACCTGCAACGACCAGAAGCGGTATTTTTTTTGTCATTATTATCCTAACCTGCCAAACATTTTTTCTATCTGGTACTTGGTGAGTTTTACTGTAATAGGTCTGCCGTGGGGACAAGTTGTAATGCCCTCAAGCGCCATCGCTTCGGCGTAAAGCTTTTCAAGTTCGGGAAGGGTCAGCGACTGATTTGCCTTGATTGCGCTACGGCAAGCGATTGTGTAAATTGCCTTGTCAAGCATTGCGCAGACACTGCCGCTTTCTCCACCTGAAACAACATCCAGAAGCTCGATAAAAAGTGCTTCTCCGCTGTCAAAAGGACAATCGGCAGGAAGCGAACGCAGTACAACGGCGTTCGTGCCGAATTCTTCAAGTTCAAACCCCATTGAAAGAAGAAGATCGCGTCTTTCCATCGCAACTTCTTTTTCAGCAGGGGTCAAATTTACGCTAATCGGCATTAAAAGAAGCTGTGTATCGGCTTTGTATCCGTTTTTGCGGATTTGTTCATAACGGATTCGCTCGTGCGCGGCGTGCTGGTCCATAAGGAAAAATTCGCCGTCACCCTCGGCAAGAATGTATGTTCCGAAAAGCTGACCGATGATTTTCACATCAAATTGGGGAGTGGGAACTTCCTGTTCCTTTGCAAGCTTTATCGCGTTTTCAAGTTCCTCGGCAAATGTGGGAACTTTCTTTTCGGGAATAGGTAAAGGCGCTTCCTTTTTCACTTCGGCAACGCTCTTTGCACCCTCAATTTCGCGGACGGGTAGTTTTCCACCAAAAGCGGAAACTTCTTCGCGAATCTGATTAACGGTAAGTGGCTTTGGTGGTACTGCCTTTTCCTCTTTCGGAGGAGTGTAGGGGGTAAAAGCACTCTTTTTAGGAGCTTCTTTCTTGATAAACGAAATCTGCTCGGCGCTTTTTACCGTGACGGGCATCTTAAATGCACTTTTATTCGCCTTTTGGGTAACTTCACGTGCGGATGCGGTAGAGGTTATTGCATTTTTTACCGCCCAATAGCACGCTTCGTAAATATCCTGATCGGATGAGAATTTGACCTCGGTTTTGCTCGGATGCACATTGACATCGACAAGCGACGGGTCAATCTCGACAAAGAGCATACAAACGGGAAAACGCCCAATCATAAGCTCGTTCTTATACGCCTCGCTCACTGCGGCGAGGAGAGTTTTATTAACAACAAATCGTCCGTTTATGAAGAAAACCTGCATAAGACGATTCGGTCTTGATAAATTGTTTTTGCCGGTAAGTCCGTGGATGCGGACACCGTTTTTCTCAAAATCAACCTCGGTAACGCTGTTTGCAATATCCTTGCCGTAAACGGCGTGAACTGCATTTTTAAGCGTGTTGTCGCCGGGGGAGAATAAAACGTCCTTGCCGTCTTTTATAAGGCGGATTGAAACGTCGGGGTGGGAAAGTGCCTGCTTGTTACAAACATCGGCAATCGCCGCCGCTTCGGCACTGTCTTTTTTCAGGAATTTCATTCGGGCAGGAGTGTTGAAGAAAAGGTCCTTTACAACGATTGTTGTGCCGTCGGGACATCCCGTACCTTCAAATACAGTTTCTTCTCCACCCTCAACCTTGACGTGTGTACCCTCGGCATCGGTTCTCTGCTTTGTAAAAAGCTCGGTACGGCTGACCGCCGCGATTGAACAAAGAGCCTCACCGCGGAAACCGAGTGTCTGTATGCTTTCAAGGTCGGTTTCTGTTTTTATCTTGCTTGTGGCGTGACGCAGGAAAGCATTTTGCGCGTCAGTACTATCCATACCGCTACCGTTATCGGCAACGCGCATATATGTAGTACCGCCGTCCTTTATTTCAACTGTAACGGTTGTTGCACCTGCGTCGATTGCGTTTTCAACAAGTTCTTTGATAACGCTTGCAGGGCGTTCAACAACTTCGCCCGCCGCAATTTTTTCGGCAACGAATTTATCTAGTAAATTTATTTTTCCCATGGTCACACCTCCATTTTTGCAGATTAAGGATGGGAGAAAGTAGTGCAGAGTGCGTAAACTGAACCCGTAGGTGTATATAGATACTCCGCGGGTGAAGTTTGCGCGAAACAAAACGCATAAAATCTGAAATTCGCGTAAGTGAATTTCTACATCGAAGGATAAAAGAAATATCCCAATTTCAAAAGTTGCCAAGCAAAAGTAGCATCTTTTCTCCCTTTGCGTTTTGTGGTCTGTGCTGCTTTATCACGTCCGCTTATAATAATTTTTGTAATTCGTACAGTTTGTTCATAGCCTCAATGGGAGTAAGTGTTGTCACATCAATGTTTTTCAGTGCATCGGCGATTTTGGAATTACCCATATCGGCAAAGCCCATTTGCATCTGCGATTCATCGTTTGATGAAGATGCAATCTTTTCGCCCTTGACACTGCCTTTTTCGTTGCCCTCGACACTTGCGAGAACTTCTTTGGCGCGCTTAATTACGCTGTCGGGAACGCCGGCAAGCTTTGCAACCTCGATACCGAAACTGTCGTCTGTACCGCCACGCACAATTCTGCGAAGGAAGGTTATGTCGTCGCCCCTCTTTTTACAAGCGGTGTTGTAGTTAACAACGCCGTCAAGAGTGCTTTCAAGTGCGGTCAATTCGTGATAATGTGTTGCAAAAAGTGTCTTTGCACCGATTTTTTTCGCAATATGCTCCACAACTGCCCACGCGATTGAAAGTCCGTCAAATGTACTTGTACCGCGACCGATTTCGTCAAGGATACAAAGACTTTTCTTCGTAGCGTTTTTAAGGATGTAGCTCACTTCGTTCATTTCGAGCATAAACGTA
>JAZREK010000049.1:0-16873 GCA_045660765.1 Clostridia bacterium | reverse complement strand
AAAAAAAAGAACCGAAATTCTTTTTGCGTGTTATTAAAATGGCGGAGAGGGTGGGATTCGAACCCACGCGCCCTTTCGGACAAACGGTTTTCAAGACCGCCTCGTTATGACCACTTCGATACCTCTCCGTACAAATCCGACTATGACAGTATAACAAATCAAAGCGGATATGTCAATATGTTTTATTAAAAAAATTAAAAAATTAACCTAATTTTGAAAGTGCATCTTCGGCGGCTTTCTGTTGCGCCTCTTTTTTACTGTATGCACTACCTTTTCCGAGCACCTTTCCGTTCGCAACAACCTGCATTTCAAACAGGCAATGATGAACAGGTCCATCTGCGCTAATGATTTCATAAGAAATATTGCAAGGACCGTTTTTCTGCAATTTTTCCTGAAGCTTGGTCTTGTAATCGATTACCTGACCGCTTCCTGCCGCTTCAGAAAGCATATCTCCATAAGTCGCGAGAAGATAGTCCCTTGTATTATCAATACCTGTATCAAGATACATTGCGGCGATAAGCGCCTCAAACATATCGGAAATAATGGACGGGCGGTTTCTTTCTCCGGCAAGCTCTGCACCATGACCGAGAAGCATATACTTTTCAATGCCGATTTTTCTGCCAAGCTCGGAAAGTGCCTTTTCACAAACAAGGTTTGCACGCACACGGCTCATCATACCTTCATCCATAGAGGGGTAGTTGAGGAATAAATATTCCCCGACAAGGAAATCGACAATCGCATCGCCTAAAAATTCAAGACGTTCATAGCTTTTCGTATTATTTTCGTTTGCATACGAAGTATGCGTGAATGCGGTTTTAAGAAGCTCGGGATTCTTGAAAAAGTACCCGATATCCTTCTGAAAATTATCAATGCTCATAAACAACACCTTAATTTAATACAAGGGATTCACAAACGCGAATCCCTTATAATTCATTATGTAATTAGATAAGATCTTTGATTCTGTCGGCAACGTCACCAACTGTTGCAATACCTTCGAGCTGTTCATCCTCGATTTCGATATTGAACTCGTCTTCGATGTCACAAATGATAGTAGCGATATCAACGCTGTCAGCATGAAGATCTGCAATAAATTCTGTACTTTCGCTAATATCAGCAGCACTTATTTTAAGTCTGCTTCCCATTGCATCTGCAATAATGTTTGTAAGTTTTTCAAGAACCATGTAGTCAACTCCTTTCGACAAATATAATAATATAAAAACGGCTTTTAGTCAAGTGTTTTTATCCCCGAAAACCGTTTTGTTGGTTTTCGGGGGTGTTAAATTTTAAAACAGATACATCGCACACAAAATACTTGCCGTAATTTCAAGAATTATCGCGTTTACGGCAGGAAAGATGCTCTTGCGACTAAAACTGTGAAAAATAAAACTGATTGTAAAAATACTGCTCCATACAAACAGAATCAAAAACAAAATTTCATAAAAATTCATACGCTTACCTCAGTTTGCCTCTTCAAAATCGGCGTACATAACATTGAAAGAAACATTTATCTCTGCAGAGGGGAATTTCTGTTCCCAATTAAACTTTTTCCATTCTTCGACATCCAAAAAACAGTGTTTTATCGATTTGCCAAGACCTAAAATATCCGCTTTGTAGGTGTTTTGCGCGTCTCTTATAAGTTCGTATGACACTTCGTTCAGCTTGCTTTCTAAAAACGTGCAGAACTGCTCTGATTTATCGGTATCATTTTCAATTTTACCTGCGTCAACGTATTCTATTGAAAGGGGAATATTGATATTTATCTTCGCAACACCGTTTTTGACAGTTCCGCTTATTTGAGGACTTTGCTTCTGAATAAGGCGTATTGTGACAAAATCGCTCTTGCTCGGATATGCAATCGAATAATTCCTCGGATAATATTCATCGCATATAATTCTTGCAAGGTCGGTTTTAAAACTTCCCAATGTGTCTATCATTTTGTCGTTTCTGAATACTGCACTGCCAAGCACTTCCGTCGGGTTTTCACCGTCGCGCACGATTTGTCCTGCACGTGCCTCGTAGGAAAAATCATCATACATTGATTTGCTATCAACCCCGGGTTCATCAATCTTATTTGGGTTTATACCGACAAGGGGAACAATACTGCCCGAAAAATCCTCCAGAGTGTTGAAATACAGATAGTACAGATATGCCTCGTTAACCTTATCGTGTGCAACTTTGCTCATAATATTGTCATAATATTTTTCAATGAATGTTTCCTGTGCCGGCTTTACTTCGCGAAGGTATTTATCTGCATCTCCCTGTGATACGCAGACGTATGTGTTCGGTCGGAAATCACGCGAAGATGCAAACCCCGACAGATAGTCGCGGATTCCTTCTTTTGCCACGCTGTCCGAGAAAACCACTATTTTTATATGCGACATATTAAGAGATTTGCTCTTTATCGAGTCGATTTTACGAAGCGCGGAAAAAACGGTTGGTGCTTCAACCGTCACTGTGTCGGGTTTGGGGGAAGAAGGCTTTTCTCCTTCACCGCCACTACTGCCGGAAGGATTCGCAAATACAAATGTGGCTTTTACAGGAAATGTTTTCCCTTTATCAATTCCAACTGCCACGACAAACGCCTGATTTTCAACGTCCGTACCGTATCCGCATCCGCCGAGAATAAGAACAATTAATAATACAGCAAGTTTCTTCATGTTTTTGCCTTTCTGCGAATCCGCGCGATAGTAAGGATGATTACAGGTAATGTGGGGAAGAGCACCGTGCTGAAAGAAAGCATTTTTTCGTACAGATAGAACGATGCACTTTCACTTTCCGGAATCATTGACACAAAAAAGGTTATTATCGTGAGAATCGGTACGAATGCACTCTTTTTCTCTCTTTCCCGGCTACCTGAAATAAGCGACGCACACGTGCTTATCAGTATACTCATACTGCACATCACAAAACTTGTCCATACGAATACGACAATCGGTTCAAGACGTTGTAAAAACGCGCCTGATTTTATCATTCTTGTCATCTGGTAAAACGGCAGAAAAAATGTCTTCGATGCAGGATAAGGGACTGTCAGACAATAAGCCAGTGTAAATGAAACCGATATAACAGTGATGATAATAAAAGTCAGTAACCCTGCTTTTTTGACTTCGCGGTAGCTTCCGAGCATTGGTGCAAAGAAGAAAAGGAGAACTGCTTCGGGAAATCCGAAATGTTTTACAAATATTCCGCGCATAAGGTTTTCCTTGCTTGTGCCAAATATAGGGAAGAGGTTTTCAACCCTGTAATATGGAATAAGGGCAAGTACAACCGTGACGATAGTCAGGATAAGAAGGGGGAATATAATTGCACTTAAATTTATCGTTGCGCGTGAACCGCTGTATGCCGCAATAAATACGGGAACAAGGATGAAAAGTGCAAAAAATTCATCAGGCGCAGCAGTTGCCATGACTGTGTTTAACGCCTCTACAAGAAGGCGTAAAAGTAAAGCATTAAAAATTACAAGAAAAATTACGTAAATATAGCTGAAAAACGCCTTGCCACTCTTTCCGCAGGCAAGGGAAAAAGTTTCGGAAAAGCACATCGGCGCAAATGGTTTATACAGCCATAACACCAAAAGGAGAGAAAGCGTCGCAAGAATGCATTTTGAAAGTAGATCAATCCACGCGGCATTTCCGACGAGCTTAACCATATATTCGGGAAGTATCACAAGGTATTTTGACAAAATAGCACACGAGCAAATGATGGCTATACTTAAACTTCCGCTTTTTGAATTCATTTTATTCCCTCCATTTGCGTGAAATAAATGCCTGACGCTTCTTTCGTTTGGGATTCACATAATCATCGCGCTCATCCTGTTTCCATATCGGAGGAACAAAAAGTGCCGACGGCATTCCTCTTTTTGTGATAGGAGCAAACGGAACTCCCATAGGCATTCCCATAGATTTTGTGTCTGTCCATAAAAGAATATTGACAAAAAGTCCTGCGACAATCCCCAAAAATCCTGCAACAGCGCCTAAAAAGATATATACAAATCGCAATATCCTTGCAGAAAGTCCGAGGTAGTAATTCGGCGTAGCGAACGAACCGATTGCCGTTATTGAAACAATTATAATAAGAATAGGGCTTACAATTCCTGCTGAAACTGCCGCCTGACCTAAAATCAGCGCGCCGACGATACTTAAAGTGCTACCTGAAGCTTCAGGGACGCGGATACTTGCTTCGCGGATGATTTCAAGCGAAATTTCCATAATAATAAGTTCTATCAGTGGGGGGAACGGCACTTGCTCGCGACTCGAAATAATTGACATCAGTATTCCTGTCGGCAGTAGCTCCGTATGAAAGCTTACAACTGCAACATAGAGAGCAGGCAACAGAAGGGAAAGAAAAAATGCAATCCACCTTATAGTGCGAATCATATTCACATACGGGTAACGAAGATAGCCGTCCTCCGCCGATTCGTTAAGCTCAAAAATTGTTGTAGGGAGTATAAGCACAAACGGAGAGCCATCTACCAACACTACAATACGCCCTTCAAGAAGAGCGCGTGAAGCTCTGTCGGGACGCTCGGTGGAAAGAAACTGGGGAAGAGTGGTTACTGATTTGTCCTCCAAAAATTGTTCGAGCTCCGCAGCGGCAAAAATATAATCGACATCAATATTTTCAATTCGTCTGACGGTTTCTTTTACAAGCGAAGCGTTTGCAATATTTTCAATATACATTACAGAAACAGGTGTCTGGCTTATTGTTCCGATTTTGTATTCACGGCACATAAGACTTTTATTACGCACGAGGTGTCTTATAAGCGCAGTGTTTTCGCGTAATTGCTCTGAAAACGCATCGTTCGGACCTCGGATAATGCGTTCTGTCTGCGGAGCGTCAACGCCTCTGTGTTGCCATCCCTTGACATCGAGCGAATATGCCTTTTTTGCGCCGTCAATCAGGATGATTGCACTACCGAAATTAAGATCGAAACATAATTCTCCGATAACATTTGTTTCCTTATATTCGCTTTGAGATAAAAGGATGTCTCCAACCGCCCTGAAGCTTGAAACAGGAATTTCACGGCTTTTAAGCATAAGCGGTTTTAAAATAAAGTCGTTTATTAGCTCCTTGTTCACAAGTCCGTCAATAAAGAAAAGAACGGCGTTATGCTCCTTTTCTCCAATCAGAACAGTGAATTCGCGCTTTTTCACATCTCCGCTTTTACCAAAGGCAAATTCCTCGCATAAAGTGGCGTAATCCTTTTTGAAATTTCCCGTAAGCGACGGTCCACCGTGGTTTTCCTGCACAGGAAAATCTGATGCGGAGGCACTTTCTATCGAAAAAGTTTCGTGCGGAGTGTATTTATATAGAAAAATGTTTCTTAATTTCACATATATCACCTGCATACTATTTTGCACAAAAAAGGAAAATCTATGCAGTAAAAAAGACATCCTCGTGTGAGGATGTCTTTTTATCAATCCATTTCAGGACCGTAGTATGTAAATATTTTGTTCTGTGGCGGAAGTGACTCCACACCTTTGTAAAATTCTTCTATGCGGAAAAGCTCGCTCTCCTTATTCTTTGAAACCCACAATTCGCGGAAGTTTTTGAGCCATTTCTCAGTATCTGTCCATCTTTCAGGCTCTGTGCCTGTCATATGCTTTTCAAAAATTTCAGCAATCACACCTGTTCCGTAAAGTGCGCTTAAAAGTTCGATACGGTATTCATCCTTTTCCCATTTCTGTACGGAAAGCTCGTCGTAAAGCTCTTTTGACTTTTTTGATGCCTCACGCACATCATCAACGGAGGGATACTGTGTCCAGCGGATTTCTCTTCCTGGGAAGATACAGTTGGAGTAATATCTTACAAGCTGCCAGTAGTTTGCCTTTGCGTGAATACGATCTGTTTTGTAAACGTATTCAAAACCTTGATCATTTTTGTAAAGGAGGGCATTGATTGCCTTTTTGAATTCATCGCCCAATGTGTTTTCAAAATCCCATGAAACCTGCGCGCCTGCAACCATACCAAACATTGAAAGCTCAAGCGAGCACGGATTTCCGTAGTCTCCCCAGTTGGTGTTCAGCATACCGATTGCATCGTGTTTCAAACCATATTCTGCAAGTTTTGATATATTTTTCTCTGATGCATAAGCATTTTCTACAAGGCGGTAGTAACTGGAAGTGCTGGGGCAGACGATCGTCTTGAAATTCTGTTTCTCATACCTCATAAATCTTTCTTCAGGAGGCTCAATTGCATAACCAGCGTTGCATACGATGGTGTCTTCGGAGATAAGATTCTGCAAATCGGGTCTGTCACGCTTAACGGCTCCTCCCCAGATCATCGGCTTTTTACCAAGCGACCTTACATGATCCATTATCAGGGCCATATAGTCGGCAAAGAGCTTATGCACATCAATACCCGCTGCCTCACGCCAACCAAAGCGGATAAGGTCAAACGGCTCATCACCGCAGATATGTATATATTCAGAAGAGAAGTTTGAGGCGTACTGCGTGATAAGACTCTTTATAAACTCAATACCTTCGGGATTTTCAATATCAATAGTATGGTGTTCCTGTCTTTCAAACCAGAAAACATATTTGGGATTATATTCTTTGATTTCGCGCAGGTGAATGTTCTGGGGAACATTCAGAAGGTCGAAAAGATGACTTGCTGTCGCAATTGACGGAACAAGATCGATAAAGTTTTCTTTACTGTATTTATCAATCTCTTTTATGTCCTCGGGCATTAAGCAACAAGATGAATCTATTGTGCCATAATGTTCCTTGAAAGGATACGCGTGCTCCATATATAAATGCAGGGTGTTAATCTTGTAAAACGCCAGCTGATCAACAAGCCACTTCATTGTCTGAACTGTCGGAACCTTACCACGGGTTACATCGTGATAAAAACCGCGCAACTTATTTTTCGGCTTGTCCTCAATTTCAGCGCAGAAAATCTCGTCGTTTTCAAAAATCTGACGAAGCGTCTGGATAGCGTAGAAAGCACCGTTTATACCGTCACCCTCGACTTTAATTTCATCATTTGACACAGTAAGTCTGTAACCTTCTTCGTTTGTGTCTCTATATGTGATATAAAGCGGAATACCATCCTCATTTGAAGGGAGCTTTGATACCGCTTTTTTTATTCTTTCATCAGTAATTTCGCCCGCAAGAGAAACCTCTTTTTTAGTAATGATTTCATCCTTAAAATTTACTTTTTGCGGTGTAGGAATTAAATACATAGATAACCACTCCTTTATATGTATTAATACTATCACAGCGGTGTATTTATTTCAATACACTAAATAAAAAAAAACGGACCAATCGTTTGATTGATCCGTTTTTTTTATTTGCAGTTGATATCAAAAAGATGATTAAGAAATTCCTTCTTACTCTTTTCGTCAAGGGCTTCGTAGCTGTATTCAAACGCGCGAAGCTGAATTTCCTTTGTGCTCTTTGCACCAAGGTTTCTCACTTCACCGAGCTTTCCCGAATTAAGAAGGTCAACAAGTAAACCTACATCCTTTATACCGTGTGCCATAAGGGCATTGTAAGATCTTACCGAAAGGTCGAGATCTTTGATTGAAATCTTACAAGTGTTTAAAGAAAGAGGGATAGAAACCCTGAGTGTTGAAAAAACCTGTGAAAGAACGGGAAGAAGTCCGTAGGTTTCAACGCATTTGTAAACCATATCCAAGTCATGAATTTCCATTGTGATACCACCATTCAAATGTTGTCTGTAAATTTATCTGCAATTATAATATCACACTACAAAAAACTACACAATATGCATAATAACAAAGGTTTAGTGTATAAAACTGTAAAAAGTATAAAAAATATACAAATTATTGATGTTTTGAAAGCTTTGAAAGTGCCTGTTCGAATTTTAATCCGTACCAGTATTTTTCTCTTTCGTCAAGAGTGTTTAAAATACAGTCATTCACGAAATCAGATGCATTTTTTGTGGCTTCGGAAAGTGATTGCCCGCCAAGATACATTCCGATAAAAGCACTTGCGAATAAATCGCCTGAACCGTAAAAAACTCCGTCATAAAGGGGCTTTTGCGCAGAAAAAAGAGTATCGCCGCCCTTTTGATATGCCACGGTTGAAATAGTGTCTTTACTGTGAACACCGGTGATGATAACATTATCACACAAATCCGACAGCATTTTTGCAACTAATTCTATATTTTCCGCATTCTTATAGTTTTCAGGATTGTTGCCGGAAAGAATCATCGCTTCTGTCATGTTTGGTGATATTATATCTGCTTTTTTGCACAAAGAAGCAAGAGTTTGTGCATATTCTTTATCAAGACCGGAATAAAACTTTCCGTTATCAGCCATTGCGGGATCAATGAAAACAACGGTATTTTCTTTCTTGAATCGGTCAATGAAATCACTTACCGCACGCACAAGCTCATTTGAACCGATATAACCAACATAAATTGCATCAAATTCAATGCCAAGACTTTCCCAATGGTCTGAAATACCGCGGAATTCATCGTGGAGCGGATGAAAAGTATAATTTTTAAATTCACCTGTATGTGTAGATAAAACGGCGGTAGGAAGGACCACTGTTTCTATCCCGAGTGCAGAAATAACGGGAAGCGCAACCGTGATTGAACACTTTCCGAAACAAGACAAATCCTGAATTGTTACTAATCGTTTCTGTTTCATGGAAAAAACCTCTTATATAAGCCGAGGAGTAATTCTCCTCGGCTTATCAAAATTATTAAAGTGAATAGCGCTGTTTGTACATATCGTAGTTTTCAAAGAATTCGTTTGCACCTGTTTCCTTAACGTTAGCAAGGTATTCGTGTGTCTGGAATGAGTTATTGTCAATTTCAAGAAGGCACACGGCAATGTTTGAACAGTGATCGGCAACTCTTTCGCAGTTGTTGAGAATGTCAGAAAGAATAAAGCCAAGTTCGATTGTACATTCGCCAAGGCGGAGACGCTCTACGTGATTCCTCTTTATCTTGTGATTGAGCTTGTCAATAATCTGTTCAAGAGGCTCAACCTTTTTAGCAAGGTTAAGATCCTGATTAACAAGTGCCTCGATTGAAAGGGAAAGAATTTCACGAAGTGCATTTGCCATAACGGAAATTTCTCTCTGAGCTTCTTTTGAAAACTCAACGTCTTTTTCATATATTTCCTTTGCGGCATCAATGATGTTTACAGAATGGTCGGAAATTCTTTCAATATCGCCGACAACGTGAAGAAGCTGTGAAACCTCATGACTGTCTTTCTGTGAAAGCTTGTGTTCGGAAACCTGAAGAAGATATGAACTGATTTTATCTTCATAAATATCAATTTCATCTTCTGCATTAATGAGCTCTTCTGCTTTAGCAGGATCGTAGCTTCCGATAAGATTCAATGAATCAATAAGTGCATTTTTGGTTTTTGTTGCCATTTCAGAAACTATCTGACGGCTTGTCTCAACGGCAAATGCAGGAGAATTAAGGAAACGGGGATCAAGTGTTTTAAATGTAGCACCGGATTTTGCGTTCTTGGATTCCTTTTCCTTTACAGTTGCGATTGTGAACTTCTCGATAAGAGATGTGAAGGGAAGAAGAATAACAGTTGAAATAATGTTAAATGCTGTATGAATAACTGCGATATTTACAGGGTTTGCCATGTATGTTTCTTTCATAAAACCAAAACCAAGCACTGCGTTGAGTGCGTAGAAGACTGAACATACAATAACAACGCCGATCATCTTTATGTAAAGACAAGCCATAGCAACTCTCTTTGAGTCTGTGTTTCCGCCTATTGATGATATAATAGGAGTAACGGTAGTACCGATGTTCTGTCCCAATATAATGGGGAGTGCTACCGGCACGGGAACAAGACCGGTTACGGAAAGTGCCTGCAAAATACCAACCGATGCAGAAGATGACTGAATAATAGCAGTAAGTATAAGACCCATCATAATGCCGAGGAAGGGATTTTTAAACTTAATCATTAACGCTGCAAATGCAGGATCATCTTTAAGACCGCCCATTGAATCGCTCATCGCTTCCATACCGAACATCAATATTGCAAAACCGAGGAATATTTTACCGAGGTTTTTCTTCTTGTCGCTCTTTCCAACCATATTAAGAAGAAGTCCGACAAGTGCAAGGATGGGGGTGAATGATTCGGGTTTAAAGAATTTGAGTATATAAGTACTTTCTTCCGAAATGGCAGAAAGTGAAAGAAGCCATCCTGTAACGGTTGTGCCGACGTTGGCACCCATAATTATACCGAGTGTCTGACCAAGCTTCATAATTCCTGCGTTAACGAAGCCGACAAGCATAACAGTAGTCGCAGATGAAGACTGGATAATAGCTGTAACGCCAAGACCGAGCAAAAATGCTTTTAATCTTGTTGAAGTAAGCTTACTTAAGATAGTTTCAAGTTTACCGCCTGAAAGCTTCTTAAGACCGTCACCCATTTCGTCCATTCCGTAAAGGAAAAGGGACAAACCACCAATGAGTGCCAAAATTGAAAAAATGTTCATAAATTTCCTCCTAAGTGTATTAGAAATTGAATGATTTTACTATATCTATAATCTCGGCAGGGTGCGATATGATCGCATTTGCGCCGTTTTCTTCAAGTTCTTTTCTGTCCCTGAAACCCCACAAAACTCCTATGGTGTAAAGGCTTGCACCTTTACCCGTCATCATATCTGTGCCCGTATCGCCTATATAAAGGCATTCTTCGGGCTTTAAACCGAGTTCTTCAAGGATTTCAAAAGCACCTTGCGGATCGGGTTTTAATTTAACACCTTCGCGTGCGCCGTAACATATGTCAATACTTCCTTCGGGGAAGAGTGCTTTTGCTACTTCAACTGTGGTTGCGTGCGGTTTGTTGGAAAAAATCGCAACTTTAATGCCCATTTTTCGAAGATTTAAGAGCATATCTACAATACCTTCATACGGCTCGGTAAGATAGAGAAAGTCAGCATGATATTTGCTGTTGTATTCGTTTGCCACCTCGTCGTAGTAATCGCGGCTTGCACCTATTGTATCAAGCATTCTTTCAACGAGCACTTTTGCACCGTCACCTACAAGAATTTTATATTTTTCAGTATCTATTGTGGGAAAACCTGATTTGGAAAGCGCGTTGTTTGCAAAATATGCAATGGAATTCAGCGTATTCGCAACTGTTCCGTCCAAATCAAAAATACAAGCTTTTATCATCGTTTAGCTCCTTATGATTTTTATGATTTCAGTCGAGAAAACTGTTGGTTTTTTGAAAAATGGGAGTTTGTCTATAACATAGAACAAAACCAGCGTTCCTATAAGAGAGCCAATCGCTGATGCATCTGCAATTACGGTATTATCAGTGAATTTTTTCACTAAAAAATAAGTTGCAATACATATAATGAGGGGGAGAATATATCCGATGAATGCCAAAAGCATAAAAGAAAGCGAATTCATCTGAATTTTTACAGTATCGCCGACTTTGGCGGATATTTCATTTACAGCTTCGGTAAGTGTTGCGGTAGGTTTGCAACCGCCGGAGCAACTTGCACAGTTTTCTCCGCAAGCAGAAGCACGGTGTATTCGTATAAGTGCTTTTTTTCCGCGAAGCTCAACTACTTCACCAATTTGTTCCATAAAGGAGACCTCCTTTAAACAGTCTGTTTCAACATTTCTCTGGCGTTTTGAAGCGAAATTTCGCTGATTTTATCGCCACTGATTATTCTAGCAATTTCTTTTACCCTGTCCTCTTCAGTAAGAAGTCGGATTTGGGTTTTAAATTCATCCCCCGACAGATTTTTTTCAATCAGAAGATGTCTCTGTGCCGCAGCCGCTATTACAGGCAGATGTGAAACACAAATAAGCTGATAATTTTCAGAAAGAGCACGCATTTTTCTTGCAATTTTTTCTGCCGCACGTCCTGAAACGCCGGTGTCGATTTCGTCAAAAAGAAGCGTAGGGATTTTGTCAAAATCCGAAAATACTGACTTTATTGCAAGCATAATACGGCTTATTTCGCCGCCGGATGCGATTTTAACCATGCTTTTCGGTGCATCAAGCGGGTTTGTAGATATCAGAATTTCAACTTTTTCTGCACCCATGGAATAAAGTTCGCAAGGTGTAAAGTTAAATTCAATTTTACATTTGGGCATATCAAGACTTTCAAGTTCCTGACAAAGCTTTGCTGAAAGAATTTCTGCACTCTTCAGGCGTGAATCAGTGATTTTTTCTGCAATAGCAGTAGCTTTTGTCAAAAGGGTATCACGCTCGGCAAGGAGCTTGTCCTTGTTTTCGTCAAACGAACGCAGAAAATCAAGCTTTTCTGCCGATTTTTCATAAAATTCAAGAATGTCGGAAATTTCTCCGCCATATTTTCTTTTCAGCGAGTTAATCTCGGCAAGTCGGTCGTCAATTTCCGAAAGCTCTCCTGCATTAAAATCAACACAAGACATATATCCCGAAACTTCATGGGAAAGTTCTTCAACCTCATAATAAAGTTCAGCCGCTTTTTCAGCGTAGGGAAGAGCGTCTTCGTCAATATCCGAAAGAGATTCAAGCGCTCTCTTTACTTCATAGAGAAGGTCTTTTGCCCTGTTGTCCCCTGAAAGCGATAAATATGCTTTTTCGGAAAATTTATTGATGGATTCAGCATTCTCAAGAAGCTTTTTTCTTGAAACAAGCTCGTTTTCCTCATCTGCCGACAGGTTTGCCTTTTCAATTTCTGCAACCTGATAGGAAAGATAGTCTATTTCGCGTTCGCGTGCAGACTCATCCGCATCAAGCTTGGAAATTGCCGAATTTATTTCTTTTAACTTGTCATAGACGGTTTTATATTCGGAAATAATCGTTTCGTTTTCCGCAAAAGCGTCAAGAAAACGGATGTGTGTTGATGTATCTGAAAGCTCACCTGTATCGTTTTGACCATGGATAACGATAAGCTTTTCACCGATTTTTTTAAGTTGTGAAACATTAACCGCGCAACCGTTTATATGACACAAATTTCTGCCGTCGGGGTAAATTTTTCTTGTGATTATAACATTTCCCTCGTCCGTATCAATACCGTTTTCATCAAGAAAAATGTCAATATCCTTGCAAAAAAATGTTGCCGAAACTTTGCCAAACTGCGCTCCTTCTCGGATAAGATCACGCGTGGAGCGTGCACCCAAAACCATATTAAGAGAATTTATCAGGAGCGATTTACCTGCACCTGTTTCGCCGGTAATAACATTAAGCCCATCCTGAAATTCGACCGATGAATGCTCAATAACCGCAATGTTTTCAATATCAAGTCCTGTAAGCATAATCAGTTCACCATATTGCTAAGTTTTTTACAAAGCTTCTGCGCAGCATCCTCACTTTTTGCAACTATGAAAATAGTATCATCGCCTGCAATAGTGCCGAGAACGTCTGAAAGTTGCATAGCATCAAGCACACTTGCCGCACCTTGTGCCATTCCTGCAAGCGTTTTCACAACGATTGTATTAAGCGCATAATCAACATCCGTAATACTTTTGTTGAGGATGATTGTCATTTTGTCTGAAACCCCTGCGGTACCTTCCTCGGTATGCGGAGCATATACATATCGACCGTCGCTATTAAGCTTTTTTACGAGTCGTAGTTCTTTTATATCTCTTGAAACGGTTGCCTGGGTAACTTCAAACCCTAATTCAGAGAGGAAAGCGGTTAAATCCTGCTGTGTTTCAATGTTTTTCTCTTTTATCAGCGAAAGAATCGCCGCGTGTCTTTTATTTCTCATCGCATATACCTCTTTTTAAAGCTTTTTTTGAAGAATATCGTAGAAACTAAGCTCACTGTGAGCAAGTTTGGTTACATACTCTGATTTCTCAACGGTTATGCAGTCGTAATCTCCGACGTTTGCGAAAAATTGTCCGTCAATGGTAATTTCCGCATCACCGTCTGCCACTATTTTAATAGGCTTTGGTGGGAAAACTATGCTTCTTGCACGAAGAGTGTGGGGACAAATGGGCGTAAGTATCATTACGTCCGCATCAGGAGATACAACCGGACCACCTGCCGAAAGTGAATATGCCGTAGAACCTGTCGGCGTTGCGACAATAATACCATCGGCCCGATAGGAAGAAACAACTTTTTCGTCCTGATCGTATGCTGTGAAATTTGTGATTCGGGACTTGTCGCGCATTATAACGACTTCGTTAAGTGCATTACAACTGCTTTTCAATTCACCGTTTTCAAACAGCTTTATGCACAGCATATCCCTGTTCTCATAATTAATATCGTCAGAAAGCAGAATTTTTGCCGCTTCCTCAATGTTTGAACCCTCAATTGTGGATAAATATCCAAGGTTTCCGGTGTTTATCCCGACAAGAATATTGTCATATTGGGCACACTTTTTAGCGGTGGCAATAATAGTGCCGTCACCGCCGAGTACTGCAACCGTTTCGCAAATAGAAAAACACTCATCCTCGTCCTTGTAAATAACTTCGGGAATAGACAAAACATCATTTGGGCATGAGTATATTTCTGCCTTACCCGAAAGGAGAGAAACAAGCTTTTTTGCGATGTCAATTGCATTATCTTTATCAAAATTGATGACTAACGCGATCTTTTTCAAATCAATCACCTTTTATATGTATATTCTGTATAATTATACATTAAATTCATATACTGTGTCAATGGTTTTGAGCAAAAACGGAGCAAAAAGACATGTAAATGACCAAAGTGAATATTGAGTAAAGAAAAGTGAATATTGAGTAATAGCAAAAAAGGACAGAATATGTTAAAATTAATATACTAATACTTATATTTTGATATATATTATTTATATATATATTAATACACGCGAGAGGAGTAATAACGCATGTACATAATACCGACACCACAAAAGGTCCTTGAAAAAGCGGAACTTATCAAAAAGCGTGCTGTAAAGTTAATGCATGCAATAGCTGATAAGCGACTTGAAAAAGCAGTTAAAAAGCTTTCATCGCAAGAAGACGGAATACCACTTTATGTTACATACAAAGATACTCAGGAGGAGGGTTACCGCCTCAACGTATCAAACGAGGAAATAAGAATTGACGGCGACGGTATAAACGGCGCTTTCTATGGAATACAGACGCTTCGTCAGATTTTAGAAAACGATGAAATTCATTGCGTTGAGATAGAAGATAAACCGAAAAACGAATTCCGCATGCTTTATCACGATGTGACGCGCGGCAGAGTGCCTACAGTTGATTCGATGAAAAAGCTCATCGATGATGTTGCTTACTACAAGCTTAACTATCTCCAGTTTTATATGGAGCATGCGTATCCCTTCCGTGAAATGCATGGCACAATTTCAGAGTCAAACTGCCTCACTCCCGAGGAACTGCGCGAGCTTGACGAATATTGCCACGAAAACTTTATTGATTTCGTGCCCTCGCTTGCTACCTGCGGTCATATGTTTGACCTCCTGGATCTTCCGCAGAACGCACACCTGCGCGAAATTATTGACTACAAACCGAAATACACTTTCTGGTATGAGAGAATGGTGCACCATACCATCAACCCCTCACATCCGGATAGTTTTGACTTTGTAAAGAGTCTTATTGACCAGTATCTGGAAAACTTCACTTCCGAATACGTAAATATATGCGGTGACGAGCCTTTCGACCTTGCACGCGGACCGCGTAAAGCTGCAGGCGTTGATGTTGATGCACTCTATTTCGAATTTATGAGAAAAGTCATCGACTATATCAAGTCAAAAGGCAAAAAGGTCATGATGTGGGCGGATCAGGTGTTCCTTGATAACCCCGAACGCACAAAGAAACTTCCCGAAGATATCTTAATGCTCTGTTGGGGATACGACTCTGTTCCTCCCGAAACCCGTCTGAGCAAGCTTGAGGGAACAAAGTTTAAAAAACTTGTTTGTCCCAGCTCATCTTCATTCTACCGCCTTGTGGAAAACAAGCGCGTATCCGAAAAAAATATTCAGACAATGGCGCAGTACGGCTTAAAATATGATGCCAACGGTATGATGAATACCAACTGGGGCGACTACGGTCACCCTTGTAGTGTAGAACTTTCAATGTTCGGTATAGTGCTTGGTGCACAGAAGTCATGGGATTTCGAAGCTCCTGTTGACGATAAACTCTACCGCGCTATGAACGTTCTTCTCTATAAGAATGATTCAGGTATCGAGTACCTTACAAGATGTAACCTTGCACACGAAAAGGCAGTATTTGTAAAGTTTGTAAGATATTATTCAAACCTTCTTAACGAGTACGAAGTTCCGTGGTCAAAATATCCTTCCGAGGAGGAACTTCGTGAAGCGGCTGCTGAAACCAAAGAAATCGTTGAAGAACTTTCACAGCAGAAATGGGAAAGAGACGAATTCCGTCTTGAAATGCTTGTTGCAGCAGAAGGTACGGCAGTAATCGCCGAACTTATGTTAAAGCATATGGGATGCACTGTTGAAAGATGGACAGACACTGAAAAGTGGCTTGAAAAATATCGCGCACAGTGGCTGAAGAGAAATAAGGAAAGCGAGCTTTTCCGTATCGAAGAACTCTTCAGACATTTGGAAGAAATGCCTCCCCAAAACAAGATTTTCACATACTACGGACCGGAGATCAATGCAGTTGTGGATATTAAGAACCTTGAAGGTCTGGAAGATTAAAGCGCATTAAATTAAAATTTACATATAAAAGGAGAAAAGAAATGAAAAGAGTATTATCATCAGTAATCATATTGTGTTTTATGATTGCCTCGTTCGGCGTTGTGTCGCTCGCGGCGGATTTGACAGAATATGACAAGTACACTTTAACCGGCACTTTTGAAGGGGCTGCGGATGGCGACAATATATCCGTGTTTGTCCTGAAGGAAGGTTATGAAATGAGTGACCTTTCACGTGGCGGATCAGTAATAGACAAGGTTTATTACACAAATATGTTCGCAGCCGGCAAGAATGGAGCGTATTCAGTACAGATTACACTTCCAAAGGGAACAAGCC
>JAZREK010000048.1:0-51222 GCA_045660765.1 Clostridia bacterium | reverse complement strand
TTACCACTGCGAGAAACATTGATAAAATTTTTGTTGCTTTGTTTTTCATAAAGTTTCCTCCTTAATTTTAATGAAAGTTTTTTGATTTGAAAAATTTGAGGATATCGCCTCCTAAGGACAGATACTATATTTCAACTATATTCTATAAAACTTTCAAATAAAAAGTAAGGTTTAATGCAAAATTATTAAAAAAAACGACAAAAAAATAAACGGTCAACTTTGACCGTTTATTTTTTTGGTATCAATATCGCTATTTTAAACTCTTTATTTTCAAACATCCACTCGAGTTCACCATTGTAATTTTTTAATGCTTTGTAAATACTCTTCATTCCGTAACCATGAATTTTCTTGTTTTCTTTGGTAGAGATTAAAGTTTCATTATCAGTCAAGGGTTCAGTTGAACAACTATTCTTGAGGATGATTTTGTGGAACTTGTTGTCACACTCTAAAGTTAGTTCTATATAAGGATGTGCTTCTTTTTCAGCTCGCTCAATTGCGTTACTTAAAAGATTATCAAGTATAGCAGATAAATCATAGTCGTTAACAAATGATAGGTTTTCATTCAGTGCAAGAATAGAAAATTTTATATGTTTATCCTTACACAATAGTGAATACTTGTTGATTATTACATCTAACAATTTGTTCTTGGTTTTAGCCTTAATTGAGATGTCATTGGCTTTATCATATATATTTTTTATATATTGCTTAACATTCTCTTCTGTTGTCAGGTTGCTAATGTTGATAAGATTGTTTTTGATGTCGTGAACAAGAATTCTTGTTTCTTCGTCTTTCTTTTCTAAAACATCCAAATATTCTAAATTAATAGCCTGTTTTTGCTCAAGCATTTCTATATCGTGAAGTTTTTTCTGATCACTTATGGCTCGTTCATGAACAAAAAATACAACAATTATAGAAATAAACATAAATACTTCGCTCAATATAAACAGAAGATTAGTTTCTGTATTTGATTTATAATAGATATTTTGGTAGCGAAAAACAACTGTTATAAAAAATGTCATTGCGGGTAGGGTAGTTAATATGATTGATGACATATAACCATTTTTTGTCTTAGTTTTTTTTGAAAAAGATGATATGATTGCCAATAAAACGAAGTATATAAGTTTAGAAGCAAATGCTTCTTCCACAAAAAGAATAGAGTCGTTTTCGTATTGATTAACCGGTACATTCAAGAACGACGATGTTATAAAGAAAATGAAAAATTCAGCAATGTTCATTATTGCTACAAGTAATAACGAATGAAAACTTGATAATTTCCAATCACACTCAAAAGCAGTAAAGAAAATAATCCAATAAAGTATAAGGGTAGCTGGAATGTTAATATATGGCTTCGAGAAAAAAATAATCAATAGCCATAATATCACATTGGCAACGAAACAAATCAATAAGGATTGTTTGAAATTGTGTTTATAGTTAAATATTCTACCACCGTACCAAAAAACAATATATGTTCCTAATACATAAACAATAAACATAGTTATTGCAAACATTGTCTGACTCATTTACATTCCCCTTTCAGCAAACAGAAACATTTTTGTGCGGAATTCTTGTTGCCTTTTTGGAGCAACAGAAACTATAAAGCTTTTTTCTTCAAAGGCAAGAGTGAGCGTTTTACGAGTGAAACTTTTGACAAAGTTGAAATTTATGATGTAGCTTGTGTGCGGAGAATAAAATTTCAATTCACTTAATTTTTCTTTCCAAAAATCAATATGTTCTTTCGATATATACTCACCTTGGGTGGTTACAATTTTTGTTTTTCGTTTATACGATTCGCAGAATATTATAGAGTTAGTTGGGATTATTACAGATTCGTTATTTGGACAAATTATTTTAATGTCTTTACAGGACATTGTTAATAATGCAGCATCCAATGAACGATATAAACGAGTTACGTCTAAAGGTTTTTGCAAAAATCGATAAGCACCAAGATCAAATGCATCGTCAAGATATTCGGAATATGCGGTTATCATAAAGATAACTATGTTGTTGGATCTTTGCTTTAGCTTTTTCCCAACCTCAATACCATTAATGCTTGGCATCTCAACATCTAAAAAAGCCATATCGAAATATATATTGCTATTGAGTAATTGGTTTCCATCCTCGAAGCATAATATCTCAGTGGATATAATTTTCTCGGAAAAATAGTTTATTAATGCATCTTTGACCTCAGTTATTCTTTTGGGTTCATCATCGCAAATTGCAATTTTCATTATTTATCCTCCAATAACAAATGCCGTAAACTACTTACAGTTTACGGCATTAAAAACAAATTGTCAAATGTAAATTCATTTTGATTTGTTGTGATTATCGGCAATTGCTTTAATCATTACCGTGATAAGCTCAATTTCATCATCTGAACATTCACGGAGATATTCTGAAATTTCTTCTATTTTGGTTTTCTTTACAATCCCAAAAGCGAAGTAGTCAAGGGTAACATCTAAGCACGTGGCAATATCGTATAGTAATTCAACCGAGGTTCTGCTTCTTCCTGTTTCAATAGCAGAGATGTGCTTAGAGGTAACGTTTACTTTTTCGGCTAGTTCCTCTTGTGTCATATTAAGTTTTCTTCTTCTGTTACTGATTCTGTATCCGAGCATTTTGAAATTTAATTCCATAAAACCACCACAGTAATTCTATCATTAAAAAGAGATAAATAACACCAACCTACAATAGGAAAATCCACTATTAGATTGATTTTTGCTTGCGACAATAGGAAAAAAAACCTAACAATAGGATTTATTATTTTTTTATATTAAATTTTGATATTTTAGTTCACGTTATTGAAAAGTCATTTATTAAAAAGTATATTGTAGTTTAAAGGGGGTGGATTTATGTCTGTAAAAGAGAATATGCAGAAGAAGACTGTTAATTTTATCAAAAGAATTGCAGAACATTCTTTGAGAGTAGATGCAAATAATCTTACAAGTCTTTGGGTTTATCAGCCTGAGGTGCCGGCAACACTTAAAATTTTCAGAAAAATAAATAAAGGATGATAGGACGTATAGCATCCGGTGTTGTTGAAAAACTTACTGATAGTACAACTATTAGTGATAGTGAAAAAGAGCTATATCAGTATGGATTCTTTATATTAATCTCACAGATATTATATTTCATTATAACAATTATTATGGGGATTTTGTTGGATATAGTTTCTTTAAGCATAGTTTTTTACATTTCCTTTCAGTTCATTAGAAGATATGCCGGTGGAATACATGCTTCAAGTGAATTGAAATGTGAGATTATAAGTACAACATCAATTATTATCTGCCTTTTGTGTGTTAAATCAAATGTAATGTTCGACATGCAAATCCCGACATTGATTTTAACCCTCTTTGCTTCTATTGTCATATTTATTCTTTGTCCGCTTGACACACCAGAAAAACCACTTACAAAAGAAGAACTACGATATTTTCGCAAGATTTCCCTAATAGTTTTGGCAATAATGTTATCGATTAGCATTATTGCAATTGTTATAAGTTTAACTATTGCGTATCCAATCTGTTTTAGCATAATATTAGAGAGCATTTTCTTGGTTGCAGGGAAAATTAAAAGAGAACATAGTAACAAAAATGTTGAATAATTGTGTGTTTGGTGCGTTTCTCAGGGAAAAAAGACGGCAGCAAGGCATGTCGTTAAGAACCCTTGCAAATGAGTTGAATTTATCACATTCCTATTTGTCCTGTATTGAAAACGGTAAGAAACCACCTCCTAGTGATGCTGTGTTAATTAAAATAGCCTCAATATTATCTATGGATTACAATTCAAAATTATTATTGTTCGATATTGCTTCTGAGATTAAAAGTATTAATAGTAATGATTTTTATCTTTCAGCTGATGTTTCAAAATACATTAAAGAAAAGGAATCGCTGAAACTTTTGATTCGGGAAGCAGATAAATGTGGTTGTTCTGATGAGTTTTGGAATGAAATATTACAAAAACTTAAAAATATGTCCCAGTAAATGGGATATATTTTTTGGTAATTTTGGTAACCAATGGTGAACATAAATGATCGTAATTACACAATTTATTTCAATATCTGATAACGTAAAAAAGGTACATTGCCCAGTGTGTGGAGCAAGATTATGTGATGTTAAAAAAAATCAAAAAATTAGTGAAAGAAATTTTAACAATAATTCAGACGGAATTATTATTAAGTGTTATAAATGCAGAAGAAAGTTTAATATCGTAACTACAGACTTATAAAACAGATTAAATTATATGTACAGTGCACCATAGTAATAGGAGCCTGACGAGTTTTCGTCAGGCTCCTATTTTTTTGACTTGATGGAAACAGAAAGGTCAAGATGCAAAAGAAGTGGCAAACGTATATTGCTAAATATCCGTAGTCTCCAATTTTTTGAGATTTAGAAAATTCAAAAATTAAGGAGATTACATAATGAAAAACAATAAAAAGTTGCAACAATTTAACCGTGAGTGTAAATTGATAAATCTTAGATATGAATACACAGGATATACAAATGATATTCAGTGGGCGATAGTAACTGAGCTTTCAGAAGAAGAAATTCTTCAAAAGTATCCTGAAGAAATCAAACAGTACATTCCGTTTATCAGACTTTCGGTTTCTCAGGGCGAAGTGTTTGAAGATAGTAAAAGAAATGAAAACAAATACAGAATGAGAGAGAAGAGATGCGGACACATTTTTGATATTACCGATGATGATTTGGAAAATTATCATCCTGAACTAATTGTAACTGATACAGAAGATGAGCTGATTCGAAAGGATGAAGCAAAAACCTTACAAACCGCATTGAACACTCTGTCAAAATCAAACAGGGAAAGGATTTATAAGTTTTTCTTTCTTGGAATGAATTATTCTGAAATAGCTCGTGACGAAGGTGTATGTGAATCCTCAATAAGACGCTCGATTGAAAAATCTGTTAAAAAACTGAAAACTTTTTATAAAAAGATGCCGAATTGAGGCGTTCCCAGTGCAAACATAATGAAGGGTATTTTATTTTCCTTCAGAAATTATTTTTGAAAGGTAGATATTTATGCAGAATGAAAAAAAACAAAAAGTAAAATGGGGAGATATTTTTTATTGTGATTTAGGTAAAGCAAACGGTTCGGTACAGTTCGGATATCGCCCTGTCGTTGTTGTTCAGGCAAACTCCTTGAACAAGTCCAGTCCTACAATCGTGGTAGCTATAATTACATCTGTTCGAAAAAACCAATCTATGACGACACATATTCTTCTTGATGAGGATTGCGGTTTGAATGAACCTTCAATGATCGTGTTAGAGCAACTGCAAACAATAGATAAAACGGAAGAGCTCGGAAGATACATAGGGACAATTTCAGATGAAACTAAGAGAAACGAAATAAAGCAAGGTCTCAAACATTTGGTAGGGATTCCACGAAAACCAAGAAGAGAACGTGTTGGACGAATATCAACGTTGTGTATTAATTGTCAAAAAGAGTTAATGAAGAATCCTGACAATATGATAAGAAGAATTGATCCTTGGCAGAGGGAAAAAGAACTTTGTGATAAGTGTCAAACCTATTATGGATATGACTATCTTATTACAAAAAAGTATAAACATGCGGAAAACCGGGAGGTGAAAAAGATTTGAGTGAAGAAAAAACTAAAAAAGTAGCCGTTTATGAAAAGCGAGTATATACTGTCGAAGAAATTATGAACATACTTAATATCAGTAAAAATGCGGCATATACGCTTGTTAATTCAGGCGTGTTCCGCTATGTCAAAATTGGTGGCCACTATCGAGTATCAAAAAAGAGTTTTGATAATTGGCTCGAGGCTGAAACTATAGAATAAAAATCGCACATTTGTTGTTTCTCTTATATGTTGATATCATATAGTCAAGCTACTTGGCTATATGATATTACACACTTTATAGGAGGAATTGTTATGATAGAAGAAAGCAAAAAAATCTACTCGGTTAATGAAATACAAGATATTTTAGGCATCTGTAAAACTAGCGCATACGCCCTTGTTAAAAGGAAAGAATTTCACAGCATAAGAATCGGTGATACATATAGGATTTCTAAAATCAGTTTTGATGAATGGCTAAACAAAAGAAAAGGGGAGTGCTGATTATGAATAAACAAATGTCTCTTGACGAAAGGATACGGTTATTTAATTCTGATAGTGACACTCGGTATCTTGAGGAGATACTGAGAAATGACCGGGAAACGGAGGATGAATTGTGGGAATCCTATTCATCTGAGCAAATTCAAAAGATGTTTTCATTAACCGAAGATGAAGCGCTTAAATTGTTGAAATCAGGATTATTTAAAGTTTACAGACCAGGCAATGAGTATAGAGCTTCGAAAAAAAGCGTTGAGGAAAATCAACATATTGTTAAAACAATGCTTAATTATCGAGAAAAAAAGACCATATCGATTCCTGATTTGAGAAGAATTTTAGGACTTGGAAAAACAGCAGTGTATCGGTTGGTCAATCATCAGTATTTTAAAACTTTTGTGGTGTTTGGAAAAATGAGAGTAGATGTCGAAAGTTTTGAAGAATGGTATGCCAATCAGTTTCATTATCGAAAGGTAAACGGTGAAAGACCCGGAAAAAACTATGGAAAAACAATTACATCTACAACAATTGCAAAAGTTTTAGGCATTTCAAGACCATCAGCAAGAGAACTGATTGATAAGTATGATATGGATATGATATGGGTTGATGGCACAAGACGAGTAAAGCAGGAAAGCTTTGAAAAATGGTATGCTTCTCAAACCCATTATAAAAAAGTAGCTGAGATAGAGGAGGTTGAAAGATTTGTCAACTAAATTTGAATCTAAATCATTTTGTGGTAACGCGGCCTTTGAGAAAAAGAGTTACACAGTACCTGAAGTAATGAGAATTCTTGATACAACAAGACAATCTGTTTACAAACTAATAAAAAACGGTTGTTTTCGGGCAGTAAAAGTAGAAAAAGGCTATCGAATTGTTAAGAAGAGCTTTGATGATTGGTTAAACGGTACGGAAGGGGTAGTATAAAATGGCATCGATACAGAAAAGAAAAAACAATAAATATTCGGTAATTTATGATGTTGTTGATAAAGATGGCAAAAGAAAACAGAAATGGGAAACGTTTTCAACCAACGCAGAAGCCAAGAGACGAAAAAATGAAATTGAGCATCAGCAGGATAACGGTATTTTCGTTATTCCGACAGTTACAACAGTTGCAGAGCTGTTAGAGAAGTATTGCTCCATATATGGTGTTGCGAATTGGGCGATGAGTACATATAATTCCCGCAAAGGATTGATATATAATTATATAATTCCTCTTATCGGAGATTATAAATTGACTGATATAACGCCTTTGATGATGGATAACTTTTATCAAAGCTTATCAAGAGTTAAATCCAAAACAACAAACAATCGAAAAGCTAAAACACCGTGTCTTACGGCACATACCATAAGAGAAATCCATAAGTTGTTGCGGAGTGCTTTTGGTCAGGCGGTCAAATGGGAACTGATTCAAAAGAATCCCGTTTTAAACGCTACCCTTCCTAAGCATGAGAGCCAAAAGAGGGAAATATGGACAGCAGAAACTCTGCTTAAAGCACTTGAGTTATGTGATGATGATATTTTGTCATTAGCAATAAATTTAGCATTTTCTTGTTCATTAAGAATGGGTGAATTGCTCGGCTTGACTTGGGATTGTGTTGAGATTTCAGAATCAAGGATAGCCGAAAATGACGCCTTTATTTATGTAAACAAAGAACTCCAAAGGGTCAACAAGGATACTATGGAGCTTCTTGATAAAAAAGATGTTGTTAAGGTCTTTCCGCATATATTATGTAACCAAAACACATCGTTAGTTCTTAAAGCACCCAAGACAAAGACAAGCGTAAGAAAGATATTTCTTCCTAAAACAGTAGCTTTAATGCTGTTAGAACGAAAACGGCAGATAGAAGATATGCAAGACCTTTACGGTGATGAATATACTGATTACAACTTGGTTTTTTGTCATTCATCCGGCAGACCAATGGAGGCACAGGTTGTAAACAGAGCATTGAAAAAACTCATTACAGATAATAACCTGCCACCGGTAGTTTTTCATAGCTTCAGACATGCGAGCATCACGTATAAGCTCAAATGGAACGGTGGTGATATGAAATCTGTACAGGGTGATTCCGGTCATGCACGAATGGATATGGTGGCGGATGTATATAGCCATATCATTGACGAAGACAGAAGATTTAATGCACAGAAATTCGATGAACAGTTTTACAATACAAAAGGGTTAAAAAACTGCGAAGAAGGCAAGACAGCACCTATGCCGAAGTTTGTTAAAGATATTTCATTTCTTGATCCGATGGCAAAAACAGAAAGTGAAAGCACAACCAAAGCAAAGTCGGAAACAGATGAAAATGCTGCACTCATCGCAAAAATACTGGCTAATCCCGAAGCCACTGCTCTTTTGAAGATGTTGGCTAATACAATATAAAAAATAACCGATGCCTATTCGAAAGAATAAGCATCGGCTTTTTTAATTATGATATTGGGTTGCGTTTTACTTAGTATCCAAATTGCTGATTACTGATACAAAATATTCACTCAAATCCTTGGGAACCTCAACAATCAAGGTCTTGTTTTCTGACATTACTTCGTAGTATCTGTAAACAAGAGTATTATCTACGATGCTGAATGATTTAGCATCTGCAGAAAACAATCCGTCATTACTCGATATTTTAAAGCGATATGTTTTGTCACCAAGACTTGATGTTGAAACAGCCCTTGCGTTGGAAGTTTCAGCGAAGCTGTTTGGCTCATATTTGTTCTCGTTGCAGAAAGCTAAAAGTTCATTAAGCTTGATTATATCCAATTTACTCACATCAAAAGTTTCAAATGAATTGTTATCATCTTTAACAATACATTGATATGTAAAATTATTTGAGTCAGCATAGTACTTTTTAAGATCCTGCCACTGATCATCGCGGCAGTAAACACTTTCCGGTGCACCTGTAACTTCGGAGTTTGCATTGTAAAGCAAATCATATTTTGTTCCTTCGACACGATGGAATTTCCCGATAGTGTTTTGGAGAACTACTTCTTCGCTGTATTTTAGATTTTGAAGTATCAAATCACCTTGAAACTTGTTACGGTAGATAATACCGTTAACCTTAATTGCAGTTGTATCTGCTGTGTCTTCGTTATATTCTTCCACAACAATAGAGTCGTTTAAACTGGTTGAAGTCTTACTTGTTGTATCAGAGTCTGAAGAATTTATTGTGCATGAGGATAGCATAAGCAAGGCAACCATACATATCGATATATGTTTTATTGTTTTCACTTATATTCATCCTTTTATGTTTTGAACATTAGCTACGCTTTTTTGATATTAACCTAATAGTAGAGCGTGGACTGATTTAAGATGCTTAATTATGCCACTCTTTAATACCTTCAGTTGCGGATATATCATATAAAGTCTCTCCATAAATATATTCGCGGGAGCTATCGGGGTCAGTGTTTTTTTCTAAAGTGTATAAAGTGATTCCACGTATTCCTATCTCATCAGGCGAAAATGAATTGCTTGTTTCAATCACAATAGAAATTCCATAAACTCCTTTTGATGTTACGATATCATAATTTTGATTGTTTTGAGTTATTGATTTGCCTTTACCATCACTTTCAGAATAAGCACCAAGTCGTTTCCAAGTAATACTATTAACATCACCTTCAATTAAAGAAAGCATCGTGTTTATTTCCCCTGTAAGGTCATCGTAATTGTCTTTGATGTTTTTACACATAACTGCTTCTAATGCGGATGCATCTTTGTTTTCAACTGCATAAATTACTGCTTCTGCAACTTCTTCATTGCTGACAGTATTTTTCTCACCGAAAAACGGGAAGATTGCCATAACAATTGACATAAAGAATGCGATAATTTTTGCGAACATAATCGTTACCTCCTAAAATTTTATATAGAATTGGAAATTGCCATAATAGCTACCGTCAAGATCGAGATAATCCCAGCCCTCATTAATAGGAGGAGTTGGTCCCCAACTTAAATTGAGTTCTCGATTAGAAGAAATTTCTTCATCCCATTCACTGTTTTTAAAAGAATCAAACAGATTAAGATTGTCATGGACAGTGTAGTCATCAATATACTTGGTGCCGTTTGAGTCTTTTGGGTCAATAGGAATATCAAAAGAAACTGCTTGCCAAACATGTAAATCATCGAGATCTATTCTTTGACCGGCCCAAGGCATAAACATAGTTATCCACCAGTTTGTCTGTTGAATTTCAGCAACTTCGCCATTATAATCAACCTGCATGTGTGTTTTAACTTTCAGGTTATCCTTGTCAATGTCATAGAATCCCTGCCAAGCTTTTAATGGACAGTCCTGATAATAAATTCCTATTTCTGCTCCCGGACCCAAATTCCAATAATCGCCTTTCCAACACCAAATAGCATAATATTGAGTTTTACCGTCAGCGTTAGTTGATTCGAAGTCATAAATTAATTTTTTGATGGGACCTCCAAGACTAAAGAAAGCATCATAATACCAATTGTATCCCATTTTGTGTTGCCACTGATACTGGCCTTCCTGTGTCGTATAATTAGGACTACTAGTGTCATCAGGGAAAAACTCAAGCAAAAATGCACCCAGTCTTGCTCCCATTACCATTGTATACGGCCAAATTAAATACTGTAAGCCTTTATCTGTTTCATAGACACGTTCTTTCCAGTCCCATTTATCAGTTGTTAATCCTACCAAAACAGAAACCGGAAAACTTGTGATAAACAGAAAATCAGTTGTAAACCAAGGTAGAAAATAGTCAAAGATAAGGTTGGAGACAACATTATCAGAATTCGAAAAATATGAAAAATCATCTGTGCCTTCTCCAAAATCTCTAGTAATATATTCATTTGCAATTGCTTCTGGAATAGCCCAACCTAACATAGTTATTATATCCACAATTGGTCTTGTTAATGTTACAAAATCACTTTCTACCGCGGCTGTTCCGGATTCATCAATGTATGTAACAGGATCGTTGTTACAATAAGCATACATATTACTTCCGTTAAGCGCATCACCAGCGATAAAGAGACAGTCAGGACTGATAAATCTGCACCATTCAGGGTTGTAATATCTTGACTGGAGATAATACCAATTGGTTTCGGTATCATAGTAATAGCCTCTGTAACGAATCGGGTTAATCGTAGCTAAATCTCCTGTAGCGTAAATGACGTTACCATATGCACCATATCTGTATTCAGCAACAACATTACCTTCTCCGTCAACAATGCCGGAAACATCATTCAGCAACGTTCTTAAATAATAATACGGTGTTCCGTTGTAAATGAAGCCTACCATATCACCACTTGCGTCATACTGGAAATCAAGAGTATTTGTGCCGTCAGTCTGGCGCATAAGCAAATTGCCCGAGTAAAGATAATTGGTTGTTACTCCGTTAACTGTCTTCTGAACTCGATTACCCTGCGAATCATATACGTAACTGATGTTTTTACCGTTTCCTGTTATGCCGGCAAGCTTAGTGCCTCGATCCCAAGTATAAGTATATCCGTCGTAAGAAAGTGGGTTACCAATGCTATCGTATGTAATTGTCTTACCGTCAAAGGCAGTTAACTGGTCTTTCCAATTCGCATTACCGTAAGTGAATGTATGAATCGGGTCATAGCCGAAACCGATCGAAGTGATATTGCCGTCAACATCATAGTTAAACGTATGGAAATTATCTGCAGATTCGGTACAGTCTACAAGTCTGCCTAATTCATCATAATAATAACTGATCTTCTGATTATCTACAGTTTCAGTAACTTCATATAAATAACCGGTACTTTCGTATTTAAATGAATATGACTGAAGAATTTCACCGTCTTTGGTTTCGTCAACAATTTCTTTAATCTGATTTCTGGCGGTTGTTCTTGTGCTTCCGACAGTATCCCTGTACGTGATTGTTCTTATAACCGGACCGTAGGAATAACTTTCAACTCTGCCCAAATCGTCATAGTTGTAGTGAATCAAAGTATTGTCGAGAGTATCGATAACAACATCTTCAGGCATACCTTTTTCGTTGGTATAGTACTTACCTGAATATATATTAGCATTATCATCACTAAAAGTCAACCTTGCGAGATTACCAGACATATCATAATCATATGCTGTCACTGTTCCGTCACTGCCAGTAACTCTGAGAGGCAAATCATAGAAAGCATAATCGTACTGGTAAGATGTATTTGTAACATTGTCTACAACCTTTGACAATCTATCGTTTTCGTTATAATAATACTGTGAAATTTGTGTTCCATTCCAAGAGTCACCAATTAAACGGTCACGATTGTCATAAAGCGGAGTGTATATGTCGTCATTTCCATATTCTACGCTCGATAATCTTTGTCTGTCGTCATATGAGTTGGTTGACAAAACTTGGTTACCAACTTTGCTTGAAACTACTCTATTCTGAGAGTCATATTCATACGAATATGTTGTTCCGTTTCGAGATATTGTTTTAGGTAAATAATCCTCGTAGGAAAAAGTTGTTGTCGATGTAAGTTCAGGAACAGTTGAGTCTGCAGAGCCGCTTACCGAAAGCAATTCATCTGTGTCTGGGTCATAGGTATAGGTTGTAACACAATCGTAAGCATCTGTTACGCTTGTCAGCAAACCTTTCTTTATTTGATTTGCGGCGGTAGTATTATCATAAGCAAACCGTGTACGAATACCATTAGCGTCAACGTGTTCATATAAATAGTTACCATTCTGACCATACAAAAAGGTTTCAGAGGATCTTGTTTCGCGGCCATTTTCATCTACGGATATCGTAGTTTGTTTAGTTACCTGACCGGTTGAATTGTATTTATATTCAATTTTAGTACCAATGTTGTTGGTTGCAGTTAGAATATTATGATTGTCATCATATGTATATGTTGCAACAGTTTGTTCAACACCGCTTACAGTCTGAGTAACCTCATCAACATCAGTATCATCACCGTGAACATATTCTGTTTTAGTTCCTTCATCGTTATAGACTGCTGTTGTTAAGCCACTGGTTTCATCGTAGGAGTAGTGCTCTCCATAGTTATCTACATAAACAAAGGCATTATCGATGGTGAAAGCATCAGCCTGATAATGATAATTAAAATAGAAGTTTATGTATTCACAATCTTGTTCGACCGGTACATAGGCAGCCTTTACTTGTCTCTCCTGATTTATTTTTTTATCAAAAGGAACGGTTACAATCTTTATACAAGTTCCATTAGCATTATATAAAGCAGCACGTATTTCGAATTTTCTGGAATTACTTGTACCGTTTGTTGAATATGCAGCAATTTTTCCGCCTATTATGAGTGAATCTCCGGCTTTTGCATTTACATATACTTTTTGATATATAGTTTTAGCCCTGGAAACAGAACCCATCATCATATAGCAATTACGTCCTGCTCCGATGTCATATTTTACACCATCACCAGTCTGCATATCGGAACTTGTCCAACCATATACATCACTGCCTGTACCTGTTGAAAAATCACTATTTTCAACAAGATTATAGCTACGAGCACCTCCGCTTTTTTCAACCTGAACATTATCAAAGCGAACAATGCCTTCAGCGTTGACAAGTTCAAGGAAAACATGGCAGTTGGTTATATTGCCGTTTGGCAATGTCACGGTATGGCTGAAACGTTCCCATCCACTTGTTGAACCGAGCCATCTTGATGAAGAGTTGTACCATGTGCCATCTATGCAATATACCAAGCCGAATGCAACGCCATTATTGTTATTCAATTCAAGTGCATTTGGAATATTGATATCTACAGAAACAGTATATGTTTCTCCTGCTGTTGCGGTGAAGTCTTGTCCGACTTCAAATGCACCTGTGTTACCTGTCAATTCGAGTTGCATATACTTGCGTCCTAATGAACTGGAAGCGGTATCTTCAACAATGCCCCAACTTCCGCTTGCTGTTTGTAGTGCAGACCAACCATCATTACCATTTTCAAATCCATGGTTGTTAATAGTGTTTGTTGCGATAGTTAAAAGCTCTGAAGAGTCCTGAATTTTATTAAAAGTAGCATAGTTTGCGGACGTTCCGTATACAGCGTATCGAGTTTGATGGTTTTCGTTTGTTATACTGGTTACACGCCCATAAGTATCAAATAAATAAGTGTGAGAGCCATCAAAATTGGTTTTATCTATGTCAAAATAACGACTTACAACTGTGTTTCCAGATGCAATACCGGATTCATTATCTTCGACATATCTGAATGTTGACAAGTTAACTACTTGTGGTGTTTTGTCATACCGTCTTATAGTTGAAACTCGATATCCTCTGTAAGTTGAATTGTGATAAGTTATTATACAATTTGGACGGTTATTAGATCTAATGCATGCAAGGTTATCTGTTGCATACTGAAGACTGGTTGTATCGCCATTAGAATAAGTTGTTTTTGACAGTTTTGCAACTGTTGTTGTTCCGCTATACGTATACGTAGTTACACGTCCCGCGGGATCAGTGATGGAGATAAGCTGCCCGTTGGAGTTGTATTCCAAAACTGCAGCTCTACCTACAGGATCTGTTACCTTTGTGATTAAATTGCCACTGAAGGTAACTGTCTGTGTATTTCCGTTATTGTCAACAAGTTTATAGAGCTGACCTGCTGAATTGAAATGTTTTTTATTACCCTGTGAATCACTTAGTATATATTCGGAGTCGCTTACTGTAAGTGTTTTAGTTGGGTCATATTCGTGTTCAAATTTATCATTACTCTTTAAAATATAGTAATGAAGAGTACCGTCTCCATCGTAATGCTTATATTTTCTGGGATTCTCTTGAACTAATACTTCCTGAATACTCAGGTGGAACTTATTTCCTACGAACATTCCGCTATATACTGAACTATATATATCGGAAGTGTTGTTGTTAAAAATATGAGAAATATTGATAGGAAGACGATTGCCTGTCATATTCAAATCGCTATGAACATACGTAACGCTACCATTATACGGATTAGCATATATTGAACCCGCACGTCCTATATCAACTGTTTCATAAGACCAATAATCTTCAAGTCCGATATTGTTGTTATATCGTATAGTAACTGATGGATGAAGAGTTGTGTCTTCGTGTTCGCTTGAATATAAAATTGCCTGACTGTTGGCGTTTTCATCATCACTTGTGATCATAATGCCGTTATTAGCACTGCCTTCGTACCAATTCTTAACGGCTTTTGTGATATAAAAAGAGTATGACCGTCCGTCAACATTTGTTGTTTGGAAAGATGCATAGTCTAGGGTTTTAACTGCATTATCGTAAACAGCAGCGTTAGGGCTGTTCGAAACAGGCTGATTATTCCAAGTAATAGAACCTTCTGTCCAAGAACCCTTTTGTGTTAAATCGAAAGCCATAAGTTTTCGGTCACTGTTTCCCAAAGTTACATCGTGTTGGATTAAAGTTAATTTTGATTCTGTAACCACACTACCTTCCGGGAGTTGAGGAAGTGTGAATTTAATGTATGTTCGTCTGAGATTAAGTGTTCCGTTACCTGCATATAATGTAGTAAAGGACGGGAAATTCATATCGGGAGTGTTTTGGTTTGCAGTTGCATCATAAAAAGTTGTAGTGTTTGCAGAAAATGTGGGGTCGATAACAACAGGGAACTCTCGGTTTTCGTCATTAATCCACTCTGCATCAGCTGTTACAGTAAGGGTATTACCCTTTAGGCTCATTGTAACATCGAAACTGGTTTCTTCTGTTGCATCATACATATAAGGAGCTTCAATGACAAACAGAGGTTCTTCATCGTCTATGTTTTCGTAGAGATTTATTGAACCGTTCTCCTGAGCAACAGGAGTAAGACCGTCTAAAGCGAGTTCAAACTGATAAACATATGAATCCTGTGTTTTAGTAACAATGATGTTTTCTTTAACTCTGCTTGGTGTGATAACATACTGTAAGTTTGCACCGTCTAAAACACCGTTATAATTAACGGCAGAAACTTTCTTTTCAAGTTTCATAAGCTGTTTGTTTTCAGCTTCAACTTTCAAGTTGTTTGAAGCAGATGCATCTATGCTAGGTGATGTGTTAACTGCCGTCAAACTCTCAAAGTTATTGTTAATCACAGCTTTTGCAGAATCGATTGTAGTGGATGCATTTGCAGATGCTCTGCTCATTGTTTCAAAACTATCTGATGACTTGATTCTCATGCCAACTGTATATCCATCTTTACCGATGGTTAACATTTGGTTGTTTGAAAAATCCTGAGGAATTCGGATATCAAGAGCTGCTGCGGTAGGAGTATAAGTAGCTTTTCCTGCAACACTTTTAAGTGTAAGAGTGTTGTCAATATCCTTCCATGAACCGCTCGAATCCATATAATGAATGGGTTCGGGATAGACAGCAGCTGTATAGGTGCCATCTTCGTGTCGATAGTGTTTTGCGTTCTCGGTTCGCAATTCCGTGATTTCACCCATTATCGGAGTTACGATTTCCTTGTCTGAACTATTAGTGTTTTGCGCAATGGAATCCGCTTCTATCTTCCCTAAGTTGTCGTTTTGAGAAGGTAATGTAATTCCTTTTGATGCGCTTTTTGCAACATTGTTTCCTACGAAAGGTGTTGCAGTGATAGCTGTTGCTCCAGGTGCAATTATTTGCACGCAAAAGACAACAACTAAAACGATAGATAAGATTTTGATGAGTTTTCGCATATTGTTTCCTCTCTTTCTTTTTGTTGGATGCAGACAACTAGCATCATAAATATAAATGACTTAAAACGGGAAATGTAACACCAAAATTTTCATTTCTCCCAAATTTCTACCTTTTCAACAATTTACACATATGGTGATTGGTTATATTCACAATAATTTTAACGTAGAATTGCAAAAGAATTAATGGCTTGCAATGAGAAGAGCGGTAACAACTGAGACTATTAGATGCTTCATAATAAAAAGGAACCACAACAAGGGCGGTCTTTTTAATGTTGACATTTTTTGGCATATAATATAAAATACACTTGTACAGCTAGTAGACTTGAAAACTAAATTTATAGGTGTTTTTGGAATATAATAACAGGATAACATCCACCTAAAAACGCCGTTTTGCTAACATTTTGCTAACATGAACGAAAAATATTAGCGAATATTAGACGGTTTTGCAAGGGAAAATATTAACACCAAAATTCTTGAAAACCTTGATATATCAACGATTTCAAGGGACTTCAAGGGATTCGAGCAACGCCTACGGGGCGAACTCCTAAGGGTTAGTTGTGGGTTCGATTCCCGCAGGGGGTGCCAATAAAACCGCTTTTATCTTCGGATAAGAGCGGTTTTATCATACCCATATATTATTGAAAAGAACAATGTTCCGTGGTATAATAATCTCGGAGAGTGATTTTATGAAATTTATGTCCTTCAACATTCAGCATGCGACGGATTACATCCGTCAGGTGATTGATCTTGATTATTTTGCCGAGGAGATCAGGCGTCTTGACCCTGACTTTCTAGGACTTAACGAGGTTATGAGCGAGGGTGACGACGAGGAATATACCGATCAGGTCGGATTTTTCTGCGAAAAGCTCGGATGGAACGGATTTTTCGGTCTCGGCGATATGCTCGACGGTAACAATCCTTTCGGCAATGCAATTCTGACGAAATATCCGATACTTGAGGTTGAAAATTTCCCCATTCCTGACCCAGAGGATAAGAGTGAGCCCGCATATTACGAGTCGCGCTGTGTTATCCGTGCGACTGTCGAGATTGACGGCGTTGAGGTCTGCTGGCTCGTGTGCCATATGGGACTTGCGAAGCTTGAGAGGGTGAATGCGGTCGAGCTCATAACGCTTCTTATCGATTCGACGGACAAGCCGATTATTCTTATGGGTGATTTCAACGTTGAGCCTGACGATGCTGTGCTTGATCCGATCCGCGAGCGGCTCCTCGATACGGCAGATTTCTTTGAGGGCGCAAGAGAATGCACCTTCCCGTCGGACAAGCCGTTCAAGAAGATTGACTATATCTTCTTCCGCGGACTTGAATGCACAAGTGCTCAAACCCTGCACGATGTTATCGCGGACCACCTGCCCGTTGTTGCGAATTTCGAGGCACTCGAGCAACCTGAACTGCGTATAGTATAAATTTCCGGTTAAAAACGAAAGAAGCGTTCGGTGAAGAACGCTTCTTTTTTAATGCTTTTTCTTTGCAATCAATTTTTTAACAAGAACAGCAACACCCGCAACGGGAATGGCGCAGATTGCGATAAGGACGATGTATTTCATCGGGATAAGGTCATAGATTTTATCGCCGAGGATTGTGAAGGCGATAACTCTCGGCGCGAGTCCTGCGACCGAGCAGAGGAAATACGGCAGGAATTTAAAATCGAACGCGCCCATAAAAAGTGACGAAAAATCAATCGGGAATGCGGGTACAAATCGGATGACGAAGGTCGCGAGATTTTTATTTTTATCCTTCATCGAAAGCAGCTTGTCGCCGCCCTTTGTGCCTTTGAGCTTCTTTTCGACGGTGTCCTTGCCGAGGAATTTTCCGAGGAAGTATGTGATGATAACCTCGATTGCGATGCCCGCAATGTTGACGAGCACGGCGGTTTTTGTATCGAGCGCAACGCCGACGGAAATATAGATTACCGAAGCGGGGAGGACGAGCAGAATTGCCTTGACGACATACACCCCGAGAATGAGCATTATCGCAACGGCAAGGCTCGATGCACCTGCGACGAGCAGACGGATGTCGAGGTTCGACAGAGTTTTGTAATTGAGAGCTGCCGCAAGAAAAATTGCCGCCGCAACGGTTATTTTTATAATGTTAAGAATTTTGACTTTTTTGTTCTTGTCCATATTACACCTCACGGATTTGCTTTTATTAGGATAACACAGTTTTCGGTAATTGTACATAAACAGATTAAAATTTGTTTGACAAATTGGAGGTTTGTGGGTATGTTCAGAAAAATTAAAATTTACAGTTTTCGGCAGAGATAAATCTCTGCCCTACGGTCAGATATAACCTTTCCAATCGTAGGGAACGCATTGATGCGTTCCGAAGACAGATCTAAAATCTCCCCGACAGATTAAAATTTATTTTCAAGCCGAAAAGGACATAAAATCAGAATCTGATTGTCAAAAATGTGACAATATTTTCAATATCATCTTGAAATTGCTTTTCCTTTATTATATAATAAAAAAGATTTAGGCAAGTTCAACTTGCACTTGGTATTTTAATCAAGAGGAGGAAAATCATTATGAATGAAAACTTCACTTACAAAATGAAGCTCACTGATGACGAGGTTGCCATTCTTCACGGCTCAAAGGGCGAAACATTGGCAAAGGTTATGAAAACTCTCGTTCTTTACGGTGATGCTTTCGGCGCAGAAAAGTTTGTTTCTGTTGCAGGCAACAAGGGTCACCTTGTTACAAGCTTCGGTATCTCTGTTCTTAAGCCCGTGTTCAATATCACACAGGAGCTTATCGATGCAGGTCTTACAGTTGACGAGACCTTCTCGGTTGACCCCAGACCTATCGACTATGAAAACGTAAAGTGCAATCCGCTTCAGAAGCTTATCTTCAATAAGATTCTCTACGGTATGCAGGATTCCTATGAGGCTCAGCTCAAGAAGCTCGGCATCATGAACAGCAATGCTTTCACATGTACCTGCTATATGGACGAGGTTGGCAACAATCCGAAGAAGGGCGACATCCTTTCATGGGCTGAGTCCTCAGCTGTTGTTTACGCTAACTCTGTTATCGGTGCAAGATGTAACCGTAACTCAGGTATCATCGAGCTCTTCGGTTCAATCCTCGGCAAGGTTCCCGCATTCGATCTTGTTACAGACGAGGGAAGAAAAGCAAAGTGGATTATCGAAGTCAAGACAACAAAGATTCCCGAGGCTCAGGTTCTCGGTTCGGCAATCGGTATGAAGGTTATGGAAGACGTTCCCTATGTCAAGGGTCTTGACAAGTGGATCGGCACAGAGCTTGACGATAAGACAAAGGCTTATCTTAAGGATTTCGGTGCTGCAACAGCTTCAAACGGCGCAGTTGGTCTCTACCACATCGAAAACCTTACTCCCGAAGCAGTTGAAATGGGCGAAGACCTCATCGTTGAAGGCGCAAAGACTTACGTTATCGACGATGCAGAGCTCGAGAGAGTTTACAAGAACTATCCCGTTATCTGGAAGGATAAGAACGCAACACCGAAGCTTTGCTTCATCGGCTGTCCTCACCTTTCATTCGAGCAGCTCGGCGAATGGGCTGACAGAATTGATAACGAATGCAAGAAGCAGGGTCAGAAGAAGGTACAGATCCGTACCGTTATGACAGCTGCTCCCGATGTTCTCGAGAGATTCAAGAAGGAGAACAAGGATGCTTACAACAAGCTTCTTCTCCGCGGTGTAAATCTTTCTTACATCTGTCCGCTTATGTATATGAACAATCCGCTTTGCGGCGGTGACAGCAGCAATGTTATCACCTGCTCAAACAAGCTCCGTACATATACAACAGCACGTTATTTCACAACAGACGATATCACAAAAATTGTTGTTAAGGGAGGTTATTGATTATGAGTAAAACATTTAAAGGCCGTCCTGTCGTAGCAGGTAAAATCGATAAGGGCGAGGCAGTAGTATCTCACAACGGTGTCAATACTCTTGCTACTTTCCAGAAAACTGCTCTTCTTCACGACATCCCCGTTCTCGGTAAGGATTACGTTATCGGTTCCGACCAGAACAACCCCGATGTTTACGGCAAAAACCTTACAGGTAAGGTTCTCTGCCTTCCTCAGACAATCGGTTCAACAACAGGCGGTATGGTTATCTATACTGTTGCTGCTCTTAAGCTTGCTCCTAGCGCAATGCTTTTCTCACAGCCGATTGACTCACTTGCAGCTGCAGGCGTAATTCTTGCAGACGTATGGACAGACAACTCAATCGTTGCTGTTGACTCTCTCGGTGAGGATTTCCTCAACGCAGTCAAGGACGGCGACAAGATCACAATCAAGGAAGACGGTACGGTTATCGTTGACTGATTGACTTTAACTTCAAGGGGGCTGGCAACAGCCCCTTTCTCTTTATCAGGTGAAAAGTATGAAAAAAGAAGCAATAAAAGAACCCGTTGACTGGTTCAGATATGAAAACGAAGCCAAGGCAGAGGGCTTTGGCATTGTCTGCGGTATTGACGAAGCAGGCAGAGGACCGCTCGCAGGTCCCGTATGCGCCGCCGCGGTAATCCTTCCCGAGGGTTGCGTGATTGACGGCGTTAACGATTCGAAAAAATTAACAGAGAAAAAACGCGAGGCTCTTTTTGACGTTATCAAAGAAAAGGCTCTCGCTTACAGTATAGCTGTTGCCGACGAAAAGGAGATTGACGAAATCAACATTCTGCAGGCAACATATCTTGCGATGCGCCGCGCGTTTGACGGACTTTCGATAAAGCCCGATATGGCGCTCGTTGACGGTAACCGCGATCCCGGCCTCGGCGTGCCGACAAGAACAATCGTCAAGGGTGATGCGAATTCAATGTCGATTGCCGCCGCGTCGATTCTCGCAAAGGTAACGCGAGACAGATTTATGCTCGAAATGGATGAGAAATATCCCGAATATCAATTCGCGAAGCATAAGGGCTACGGCACAAAGCTTCATTATGAGATGCTGACCGAATACGGCCCGTCCGAAATCCACCGAATGACATTTTTGAAAAGTTTCTATGGAGATAAATAAGCAGGGAATATGGGGCGAGATTTTCGCGGTCAGGTATATGCGCGACCGCGGATACAAGCCCGTTACGATAAATTTCCGCTCGCGTGTCGGCGAGATTGACATCGTCGCGGTGAAGGACGGATACATATGCTTTACCGAGGTCAAAACGCGTGGTCCGAATTCAATCGCACAGGCTAAAGAGGCGGTTGACACCGAAAAGCAAAGCAATATTATCGCCGCGGCAAAGATTTTTGCCCGCGCGTATCCGCATCCCGAGCAGGACAGATTCGACGTCTGTGAGGTTTACCTCGACGAAAATATGAAGCCCGTAAAAATCAATTACATAGAAAATGCGTTTAACGGTTGAGAGTATTGACAGAGTGTGGTATAATGTATGACACGATATTAGGAACGATTTTCGACAGCCTTGTAGGGGAGACGTTTCGCCTCCCGCACTTAAAATCAATGTTCAAGTTTGAGTGGTGTTTTTATGAATTTACCGCAGAGAAAACGCAACAGACTTCAGAATTTTGATTATTCGGAAAGCCGAGCATACTTTATCACTGTTTGCACGCAAGAAAAAGGGCAGAATTTATCCAAAATAGTGGTAGGGGACGGGTTGCCCGTCCCGAAGCTTACCGCAATCGGAAAAATTGTGTACGGGTATGCAGAAAAAATTTCCGAAAAATATCCGACTGTGAAGATGGAAAAGTTCGTTATTATGCCCGACCATGTTCATTTTCTGATTTCAATAGGAAATGAACTTGACGGGACGGGAAACCCGTCCCCTACAGTAGGAAATATAATGGGCTGGTTCAAATATCAGACGACAAAAACGATTAACGCACACAATAATACGGTGGGGGAAAAGTTCTGGCAAAGGTCGTATTATGACCACATTATCCGAAATGAAAAGGATTTTGAGGAAACGTATTGGTATATAGAGCTTAATCCGCAACGTTGGGTTGAAAAAAGAAAAACACATTCGAAGGAGAATGAACAATGTTATATACAAGCACAAGAGACAAGTCGATAAAGGTAAGCTCTGCCGAGGCTATTGCCCACGGTATTTCAAAAGAGGGCGGACTCTTTGTTCCCGAGTCAATTCCGCAGATTTCGATGGACGATATCGTCCGTCTTTCAAAGCTCGATTACATAGGCAGAGCAAAGGAAATCCTTTCCCTTTACCTCACAGATTTTTCTGCAGAGGAGATTGATGCCTGCGTAAACGGCGCATACGGCGAGGGCAAATTCTCAAGCGAGAAGGTTTCTCCGCTTCATACACTTACAGAGGGTACGGAAATCCTCGAGCTCTGGAAGGGCCCGACCTGCGCATTCAAGGATATGGCTCTCCAGCTTCTTCCTCATCTTCTCACGGTTGCTTCTTCAAAGTCAGCACCCGATAAGGAGATTGTAATCCTCGTTGCAACCTCGGGTGATACAGGTAAGGCTGCGCTTGAAGGCTTCAAGGATGTTAAAAATACAAGAATCCTTGTTTTCTATCCCAATGACGGTGTCAGCCCGATGCAGAAGCTTCAGATGACAACTCAGGAGGGCTCAAACGTCGGTGTCTGTGCAATTGAGGGTAACTTCGACGATGCACAGTCGGGCGTTAAAAAGATTTTCACGGATAAGGCTGTTGCCGCAAAGCTTGAGGAAAAGGGAATGATGTTCTCCTCCGCAAACTCAATTAACTGGGGCAGACTTGTTCCGCAGATTGTTTATTATGTTTCCGCTTACTGCGATATGCTCGAAAAGGGCGCAATCAAGGTGGGCGACGAAATCAACGTTGTTGTTCCGACAGGTAACTTTGGCAATATCCTTGCCGCTTACTATGCAAAGGAAATGGGCGTTCCGATGAAGAAGCTCATCTGCGCATCAAATGCAAACAACGTTCTCACGGATTTCCTCAAGACAGGTAACTATAACCGTGTAAGAGATTTCTATACAACAATCTCTCCGTCAATGGACATTCTCATTTCTTCAAACCTCGAGAGACTTCTCTTCCTTCTTTCAGATATGGACGATGCTCTCGTTCGCGATTGGATGAATTCACTTTCAGCAGAAGGTAAGTACAGCGTCAACGATGCAGTTTTCGCAAAGCTTACAGCTCTCTTTGATGCAGGCTGCTGTGACGATGAGGGTACACAGGCTTGTATCGCAAAGACCTTCAAGGAGAATGCATACCTCTGCGATACTCATACAGCAGTTGCAGTTTCTGTTTATGATGACTACAAGGCTGTGACAGGTGATGCAACACCGACAGTTATCGCTTCAACCGCTAACCCCTACAAGTTCAGCAAGGCTGTTCTTGATGCAGTTCATCCGGGAATGAGCGACGGTATGGACGAGTTCGATATGGTTCTCGGACTCAAGGTTGAGACGGGCGAGGAGTGTCCTCCCCAGCTTGCAAACCTCAAGGGCAAGACACCGCGCTTCACAGGCTGCTGCAAGAAAGAGGATATGGAGCAGGTTGTTTTCGATATGCTTAAATAATTTTTAAAGAAAAACGGGCGTACTTCAGTGTACGCCCTTGTTTTCCCTAAGGCAAACTTAGTTATTTTTGTTGCTTGGCTCAAAGGTCGCACAGATTGTGTCCGCACATGTGCAGGCGCTTGAAGGGCCTACCTCAATATGGCCTGCAACGCACTTGCAGCCGTCTTCGTTGTAAATGCAGTTGTGAGCATTACACTTGATTTCCTTGATTTCTTTTTTCATTTCAGGTAACTCCTTAATTTTTTTAGTGACAAACGGTCACACTTTTATTATGAAAAAAATTTTTATGAATATACTGAAAAGAGGTGAAGAACAATGTCTTTATTTGCTATTGCCGATACGCATCTTTCCTTTTCCGTTGACAAGCCGATGGATATTTTCCGAGGCTGGCAGGATTTTGAAAAAAGACTCGAAAAAAATTGGAACGCTGTTGTCGGCGAGGACGATTTCGTTATTATTCCCGGTGACGTTTCGTGGGGAATGAATATGGATGAAACGCTCGAGGACTTCCGTTTTCTGGAAAAGCTCAACGGCACAAAAATCATTATGAAGGGCAACCACGACTATTGGTGGTCAACGAAAAGTAAGACAGAAAAGTTCTTTGCCGAAAATGATATAAATTCTGTAAAGGTGCTTTTTAATAACGCTTACAGGGTCGGCGATTATACCGTATGCGGCACGCGCGGCTGGTTTTTTGACTGCGAAAAAAAGGAGGACGAGAAGGTTCTTCTGCGCGAGGCAGGCAGACTTAAGATGTCGCTTGATGAGGCGGCAAAGCTCGGCGGCGAGCCGATAATTTTTCTGCATTATCCGCCCGTCAGCCTTAATCAGACCTGCTCAGAGATTTACGATATCGTAATTTCGTCGGGTGCAAAGCGCTGCTATTACGGCCATCTTCACGGTCCGTCGGTCAACTGGGCATTCCGAGGAGAGCGTGACGGTGTCGAATTTGACCTCGTTTCCGCGGATTTTCTCGAATTTTGTCCGAAATTGTTGGTGAAATTTTGATAAAAGTCCAAAAATATATAAAAAAGGTATGGAAAAAGCAGAAACTATCTGCTATAATGCTATAGTTAATAGGTATGTGTGGGAGTATCGCTCACAGGCAATGCCAAACAGGAGGAAGTTTTAATGTTAAAATCAGCAAACAAAACAGAAACAAACATCTACACACTTGAAGTTGCGGTAAGTGCAGAGGATTTCAAGGCTGCAGTTCTCAAGGCTTACAACAAGCAGAAGAACAAGATTCAGCTTCCCGGCTTCCGTAAGGGCAAGGCACCTCTTGCAATGATCGAGAAGTTCTACGGCAAAGAGGTATTCTACGAGGATGCACTTGACATCGTTTATCCCGAAACAGTAGGCGCTGCTATTGAAGAAGCAGGCATCAATCCCGTTGCTGCTCCTCACGACGTTGAGGTTACAAAGATGGACGAGACAGGTGTTGAGCTTACACTTAAAATTACAGTTATGCCCGAAATCACAATCGAGGGCTATAAGGGCATCGAGGCTGACAAGGGTGATGCATCCGTTACAGCTGACGATGTTAAGAAGGAGCTTGCTTCAATGCAGGAGAGAAACTCCCGCACAGTTACAGTTGAGGAAGCAAGAAAGGCTAAGAAGAACGATATCGCAGTTATCGACTTCGAGGGCTTTGTTGACGGCGTAGCATTCGACGGCGGTAAGGGTGAGAACTTCGACCTTACTCTCGGCTCAGGTCAGTTCATCCCCGGCTTTGAGGATCAGGTTATCGGTCACAAGGCAGGCGAGGAATTCGACGTTAACGTTACATTCCCCACAGAGTACGCTGCAGAGCTTGCAGGCAAGGACGCTACATTCAAGGTTAAGCTTCACGAGCTCAAGGTTAAGGAGCTTCCCGCTCTTGACGATGAGTTCGCAAAGGATGTAAGCGAGGATTGCGAAACACTTGCAGACCTTAAGAAGAGCATCAAGGCTGACCTCGTAAAGACAAAGACAGAGCAGGTTGACCGTGAGTTCGAGAGCAACGTTCTTGAAAAGGTAGTTGAGCTCGTTCAGGGCGAGATTCCCGAGGTTATGTATGACAACAAGCTCGAGGACGATGTTAAGGAATATGAGCAGAGACTCGCTCAGCAGGGCATCGGTCTTGATATGTACCTTCAGTATATGGGCATGGATAAGGATGCTTTCAAGGAGAGCATGAGAGCAAACGCTGTTAAGCAGGTTAAGCTTCAGCTCGCTATCGATAAGATTGCAGAGCTCGAGAAGATCGAGGCAACAGACGCTGACGCTGATGCAAAGATTCAGGAAATGGCTGATATGTATCAGATGGAAGCAGAGCAGATCAAGAAGTTCATCCGTATCGAGGACGTCAAGAAGGACGTTATCGGTCAGAAGACAGTTGATTTCCTTGTAAAGAATGCAAAGGCTATCGTTGCGGAGAAGCCGAAGAAGACAACAAAGAAGGCAGCTGCAAAGAAGGCAGAGGAAGCTGCTGAATAATCAGCGGATTAAACGACAATATTAGGGTGGGGATAGTGGAGCAGAATTCAACTGTCACCACCCTTTATTTAAATAACATATGTGAATGGAGGAAATAAATATGGCTTTAGTACCTTACGTTATTGAACAGACCAGCAGAGGCGAGCGTTCTTATGATATTTTTTCACGCCTTCTTAACGAGAGAGTTATCGTTCTTTCTGACGAGGTGAACGATGCGACGGCAAGCCTTGTTGTTGCACAGCTTCTCCACCTTGAGAGTCAGGATCCCGAGAAGGACATCAGCCTTTACATCAACAGCCCCGGCGGCTCGGTTACTGCAGGTATGGCAATTTATGATACAATGCAGTATATCAAGTGCGACGTTTCAACAATCTGTATGGGTATGGCTGCTTCTATGGGTGCGTTCCTTCTCTCAGCAGGCGCAAAGGGCAAGCGTTACGCTCTCCCGAACAGCGAAATTATGATTCATCAGCCGCTCGGCGGTGCAAGAGGTCAGGCAACAGAAATCAAAATCGTTGCTGACCATATCCTTAAGACAAGAGATAAGCTCAACAGAATTCTTGCTGAAAACACAGGCAAGTCAATCGAGCAGATTGCTCTTGATACTGAGAGAGACAACTACCTTTCAGCTCAGGAGGCTATGGAATACGGCCTTGTTGATAAGGTTCTTTATAAAAGATAAGTCAGAGGTGTAACGATGCCCAGAGACGAAGAAAGACGAGATAAGTTTGTCCGTTGTTCCTTCTGCCATAAAACCAAGGATCAGGTTGAAAGATTGATTGCCGGCGAAGGCGTTTATATCTGTAACGAGTGTATCGAGGTTTGTCAGGCGATTATTGAGGAAGAAAGCGTCGGACGCTTCAACAAGAAAAAGAAATCAAAAAATTTAACAAAGCTTCCTACTCCGATGGAAATAAAGAACGGTCTCGACGAGTACGTTATCGGTCAGGACGAGGCGAAGATTGCGCTTGCTGTCGCGGTTTATAACCACTATAAGCGCGTTTTCAAGGCAGAGGAAAGCGATGTAGAAATTCAGAAGAGTAATATCCTTCTTCTCGGCCCGACAGGTGTCGGCAAGACGATGCTCGCACAGACTCTTGCAAGAATTCTCAACGTTCCGTTCGCGATTGCCGATGCAACAACGCTTACAGAGGCAGGCTATGTCGGCGAGGATGTCGAGAACATTCTTTTAAGACTTATTCAGGCAGCGGATTACGATATCGAAAAGGCAGAGCAGGGTATTATCTACGTTGATGAAATCGACAAGATTGCCCGCAAGTCTGAAAATCCGTCAATCACCCGTGATGTCAGCGGTGAGGGTGTTCAGCAGGCACTCCTCAAGATTGTTGAGGGTACGGTTGCCAACGTTCCTCCGCAGGGCGGAAGAAAGCACCCCCAGCAGGAATGTATTCAGGTCAACACCTCGAACATTCTTTTCATCTGCGGCGGTGCGTTTGACGGTATTGAAAAGACAATCGAAAAGAGACTCGGCGGCTCTTCCGTCGGCTTCGGTGCGGAAATCAGAAGCAAAAAGGATTTCTCGCTCGAGAAGGCTGTCTCAAAGGTTGTTCCGCAGGATATCACAAAATACGGTCTCATCCCCGAGCTTGTCGGCAGACTTCCCGTCATTACAACTCTTAAGGAGCTTGACGAGGAGGCTCTCATCCGAATTCTCACCGAGCCGAAGAATGCTATCGTCAAGCAGTATCAGTCACTTCTCGGAATGGACGGCGTAAATCTCGAGTTCACCCCCGAGGCTCTGACGGCTGTTGCTAAAAAGACACTCGCGAGAAAAACGGGTGCCCGCGGCTTGCGTGCGGTTATGGAAGAGATTCTTATGCCGATTATGTATGCCGTGCCGAGCGACAAGTCAATCGTCAGCGTAAAAATCACTGAGGATTGCATCGATAACGGCAATGCCCCGCTTGTTGAGCATAAGGGCAAGAAAAAGCTTGACGCATAAATAAAAATTTGCAAAAAATTTCCCCGATTGGTCAGCCAATCGGGGATTTGCTTTTTAGTATGTAATTGTGTAATCCTTTTCGAAAGTAAATCCGATTGAAAGGTCGTGTGTGCCGAAAAGGGAGACGTTGATGTTAAGGATGAGCGGAGTTTTGTAATTAGTGTGAATCATTTTTCCTGTTGCCTTGTCAACGGTCGCTCTTATCTCACAATTGTAGTACGATGTGTCGAAGGTGTTTACGAACGGAGCCTTGTTTGCAACCTCGTGAGTTTCGATAACGTCGCAAACCGCACCGATTCCGTTACCTGCTGTCGGGTTAGTCTGATCCTTGAGCTTGAGATAAATTTCGTAAGTCGAACCCTTGTCGGTGCAGGTTGCTTTTACAACGGTTGACGGCTGAAGACGGCTTACGTAGCTCTGCCCCGGAACGATATATTCAGCGCGGATTTCATCCTTTGTCGCATAAGTAATCGGGTCCGTGTCATCCTTCATAAAGCTTTTCATCATATTTTCGGCTGTTGATTCAAGTCCTGCAGGCAACACGAGCTTATCTTTATTTGTTGTGCGCTTTTCGTAGTTTTTAACTACCTTTGTCGCATCAGTCTTGATTTTGTTTGCGCTCGTGTTGAAAAGGTTGACGATGTCTGCAACAGCGGTCGGAGTGTCGGGCTTTTTTGTTGTGTCCGTCTTATCGTCGGCAGCGACCGTTGTCTCGGGCTGAGTATTATCCTCGGTTACGTTGTCAACCGTCTCGTCAACACTTTCTTCTGCAGTATCGTCTGACGGTGCGTCGTAATTTTCCTCTGCCGGAGCGTCTGTTGAATCTTCTGTTGAACCGCTTACGCCCGTTTCTGCGGTCGAGAGCTTTGCTGCTTCCTTAACGGCATCGGTGTAGTTACCGACAGCAACGGAGGCTGTGACACATAAAATCACGGCACAAATGACAGCTGTAATTGATCTGATGATTGATTCTTTCATAAAATAACCCCTTAATTATTTGTTTTTGTTCTGGGTATTTCGCTGAAGCTCGTTATATTTAACCATTTTTATCGCGCGCTTTTTTCTTCTGCGGTTATTCGAGATGATGAACATTACTGCGTAAGCCGCAGCGAGAATAATCACGAGAGCAAAAATGATTTTAAAAACTGTTTTTGAGGTGACACGCTGAATCATTGCCTTCGCGTAGAGAAGAACGCTCATATTTGCGTCTTCTGCAACCGCGAGCTCTGCCGTACCGATCTGCTGACCGGCAAACATAATCTTTGCCTTGCCGATTTTTTCACCCTTTTTGATAGGTGCGTCAATGCTTTCGGGCACGTCGTAGGGTTCAAAGCTCACGCTTTCGGAAGTGTTGCCCTGCGGGACAAGCGCCATAACCTCGTTGAGCGCAACAAGTCGGATTGATTCCGAATCCCAGCAGTAATTCAGCGGAAGAGAGCAGATGAACTGACCCTCGCGGGTAACAACCTCATATTTAAGGTTTTTGAATGCCCAATTATACATATGGTTGGTGTCCATAAATGCCTGATTTTCTTCAATACCGTCACCGTCGGAGTCGCGGTAGTCGCCGCCCATCGCAACAGCAAGGTAATTATAGCCGTCCTTTGAGGCGTAGGAGATAAGACATCTGCCTGCATTTTCGGTCGAGCCCGTTTTTATGCCCTTTACGTTCTTATTGTAATAGGAAACGTAAGCGGGATTGATAAGGAAATTTGTGTTGACGAGCTGACGCTCCTTGTTCATATTTGTTTCGGGCATGGTGTAGGTTTTCTGCGCTACGATTGTTTCAAAGACGGAAAATTTAAGCGCTTCCTTCGCCATGATTGCAAGGTCCTTTGCGGTTGTTTTGTGTGTCGGAGTGTCGAGACCGTGCGGGTTATCGAAATGGGTGCTCGTGCATCCGATTTCCTTTGCCGTATCGTTCATCATTTTGACAAAGCCGTCAATCGTACCGCCGTATTCAATTGCGAGTGCCGCCGCGGCATCGTTACCGCTGGGGATGAGCAGGGCACAGAGCATATTATAAATACTCAGCTGCTCGCCCGACTTGAGTCCTGAGGTCGAGCTGCCCGTACCTGCGATGCTTTCGAGAGCGAGGGGGCTGACAGTCATTACGCGGTTGGGGTCTTCCGTATTCTTCAGAACAACGAGAGCTGTCATAACCTTCGTCAGCGAAGCGGGTGCGAAAGCCTTATCCGCGTTTTTTTCAACTATAACCGAGCCGTCGTCAAGACTTATCAGCAGGTCAACCTGACAGTTGAGCTTAATGTCCTCGGTCTCAACGCTTCCGATATAATTCTGCGCCGAAGCGGGCAGAACGAATGCGGATAAAATTATTGTTATTGTGCAGAGAAAAATTATCAATTTTTTCATAGACAAGACACCCGATTTTGTAGTATTATATATGTTAGATTATAGCAGATATTTTTGCAAAAATAAACAATGATTTTAAAAAAATGTCGATTTTGAGGAGCTGACTTGAGATGATTTACGTCACAGGCGATATGCACGGTGATTACCGCATCTTTTCCCAGAAAAAATTCAAGAATATCAAAGAGGGCGACACGCTTATTGTTTGCGGAGATTTCGGTTTTATCTGGACAGGCGATGCCAAAGAGAAAAAAATCCTCGACAAGCTTGCCAAGAAAAAATTCAACATCTGCTTCGTTGACGGAACTCACGAGAATTTTGAGCTTCTTTCAAAATATCCCGTCATCGGCTTTGCGGGCGGTAAGGCGCATAAGATAAGGGACAACATCTTCCACTTAATGCGCGGTCAGATTTTTGAAATCGAGGGCGAAACAATTTTTGCTATGGGCGGCGGTGAGAGTCCCGACGTTGACCTTCGTTACGGAAACGAGAGCTGGTCGAATGCAGAAATTCCGACGCGCGAGGAAATGCGCGAGGGTGCGACAAACCTTGAAAAATATAAATTCAAGGTCGATTATGTCATCACTCACGAGCCCGCACAGAAAATTAAAAATTTCTTAAAGCTCAAGGATAACGAGCCTCTCCTTGTCAGCGGACTTAACGCATATTTTCAGGAGCTGAGCACGAGCTGTGATTACACGCGTTGGTTCTTCGGCTCTTTGCACGAGGATAAATTCGTTTCCGCATCACAGATTGCGGTTTTCAGAAATCTTATAGATGTCCGTACGGGCGAATTGGTTAAATAAGGTGATTTTATGGATATTAAGGAAATTTTATCAAAGGTTGACCACACTCTTCTTTCTCAGTCTGCAACGTGGGAAGAGATTAAAGCGATTTGCGACGACGGAATGAAGTACGGCTGTGCTTCCGTCTGTATTCCTGCGTCCTATGTCCGACAGGCGGTTGAGTATGTTGACGGCAAGCTTCCGATTTGTACGGTTATCGGCTTCCCGAACGGTTATTCGACAACTGCGGCAAAGTGCTTTGAAGCCAATAATGCTGTTAAAAACGGTGCGGAAGAAATTGATATGGTTATTAACATCGGCGCACTCAAGGATAAAAAATACGGCTTTGTTCTCGAAGAGATTGAAGCGGTCAAGGAGGCCTGCGAGGGTAAGCTGCTGAAGGTTATTATTGAAACCTGCCTTCTGACCGAAGAGGAAAAAATCAAAATGTGCGAAATTGTTTCCGAATCAGGTGCCGATTATATCAAGACCTCAACGGGCTTTTCGACAGGCGGTGCTACACGCGAGGATGTTGCACTTTTTGCGGCACACGTTGCACCTCATCTTAAAATCAAGGCGGCGGGCGGTATCGCTTCGCTTGAGGATGCCAAGGATTTCATAAAGCTCGGCGCATCACGTCTCGGCACGAGCAGAATCGTAAAAATCATTAAAAACGAAGAGGCACAGGGCTATTGATATGGATAAAAACGCTCTTGTAAGACTTGCACTTGAGGCAAGAGAAAACTCATATTCGCCCTATTCGTCGTTTAAGGTCGGCGCGGCTTTGCTGACAAAAGGCGGTAAGATTTATAAGGGCTGTAACGTTGAAAACGGTGCTTTTTCTCCGACGAATTGTGCCGAAAGGACAGCTTTTTTCTCCGCAATAGCGGACGGTGAACGTGATTTTTCTGCGATTGCCGTTGTCGGCGGTAAGGATGAAATAACAGAATTTTGTCCGCCGTGCGGTGTCTGCCGTCAGGTGATGAGTGAATTCTGCAAAGAGGATTTTGAAATAATCCTTTTTGACGGCGGAAAAATAAAAACATTTACCTTGGGCGAGCTTTTGCCTGAAGGATTTAATTTATAAGGAGATTTTTATGGACGAGAAACTTTATTACGGCAGAGGTAAGGATTGCGACAACGAAAAGCTCATCGCTTTTCTTGACGAGGTTTTCTTCATCGATGATGACGAAGCGACAAAGCGCGATTTTGTCTCCATTCTTCCGAAAATTTATCACGATGAATACAGACCTGCCTACAACAACTTTGTTGTGCAGGAGGAAAACGGCGATTTCCGTGCCGCTGTCGGTAATTTCTATATTGACCTTGATGTCTGCGGTGAGGCTGTCAAGGCATGCTGCATCGGTAACGTTGCGGTCGGCGTTGAATACCGTTCAAAGGGTTATATGGTTGACCTTATGGAAATGAGCGTCAAGGATATGGCGGAAAACGGTGCAGACCTCGCATATCTCGGCGGTCAGCGTCAACGTTACGGCTATTTCGGCTTCGAGGCTTCGGGTGTTTCCTATAACTTTGAGTTTAACAAGAAAACCGCAAAGCATATCTTCGGCGGCAGAAAATCAAAGCTCCGTGTTGAAAAGCTTAAGGAAAACGACCTTGAAACAATCGCGAAGATTGATGAGCTTTATCAGAAAAATGTTATTAAGGCGAGCCGTCCTCACAGGGATTATTACAGAATCGTAACATCGTGGAGACACACTCCCTACGTTGTTTATGACGGTGACGAATTTGCTGGCTACTTCCTTATGGGCTACAGCTACGAATGGATTTCAGAGTGCGCCGTAGCGAAGAACGAGTATTACGCGGATCTCGCTCTTGCCGCTCTTGAAGTAAGCGGAAAGGATTCTGTCCGCTTCAATGCCGCTCCGTTTGATAAGGAGAAGCACGGATTTTTCACAGTAAATTCCGAAAACATTTCCGTTGGCGGATGTGAGTCTCTCCTCGTTTATAACTATGAGAAGGTAATCCGAGCATATCTCAAGGCTAAGGCAAGCTATACCAGTCTTGCTGACGGCGAGCTGACAGTTCTTATTCACGGCAAAAAGGCAGACGAAAAGCTCAGAATCGCAGTTAAGAACAATGAGGTCACCGTTGAAAAATTCGACGGCGAGCCCGAAATCGAGTTCAGCCATAGCGAAGCGACGAGAGCCTTTTTCTCAAACTTCACTTATGAGCGCGAAAAGCTGAACGGTGCGGCACAGCAGTGGTTCCCGCTTCCCGCATTTATTTTCAGCGCAGATCAGATGTAAAGGAGAAGCTTTATGGTAATCAATATTTCACACTACGGCTTTATGCCCGACGGCAAGGAAGTCAAGCTCTATTCAATCACAAACGACAACAATGTAACCCTTCAGCTTATCAACCTCGGTGCAACACTTCAGGCACTCTACGCACCCGATAAGTACGGCAGAATCAATGATATCACCGTCGGCTTCGACAGCCTTTACGGTCACCTCAATTTTACCGACTATCAGGGCAAGGTTGTCGGCAGATATGCCAACAGAATTGCGAACGGCGCATTCTCACTCGGCGGCAAGGCTTATCAGCTCACTCAGAACGAGAAGGACAAGACCTGCCTTCACAGCGCAGGCGAGTTTTCCGATGCTGTATGGACTGCAATTGTAATCGACACGAACGCTGTTGAATTTTCTTACACAAGTCCCGACGGTACGGCAGGCTTTGAGGGCAACCTCACTGCAAAGGTTACTTATTCACTCACCGACGATAACAGAGTTGTGATTGACTATTCCGCTGTCTGCGATAAGGACACCGTGATGAATTTCACAAATCACGTTTATTTCAATCTCAGCGGCTCAGCGATGAGCGACGTTCTCGGACACGAGATGCAGATGAACGCTTCTCACTACACACCGATTGATGCAGATTCAATCCCGACGGGCGAAATCCGCGCGGTTGAAGGCACGGCATTCGATTTCAGAACACCGTGCACAATCGGAAAGCGCATAGGCGATAACGACGATCAGCTCATTCTCGCAAGAGGCTATGACCACAACTTCTGTCTTGACCGCAAGGACGGCGAGGCTGATGTTACGGTTAAGGACAGCGTCAGCGGAAGAAAGCTCGAGATGTTCACCGACCTTCCCGGAGTTCAGCTTTATACGGGCAACTTCCTTGACGGCACGGTCATCGGTAAGGGCGGTATGCCGATTGTCAAGCACGCAGGCTTCTGCCTTGAAACTCAGTTCTATCCCGATTCGCCGAATCAGCCGGAGTTCCCGTCCTGCACATTTAAAGCAGGCGAAAAGTTTGAATCAACAACAATGTTTAAAATCAGCATTGAAGAATAAAAATCAAGCCGTGAGAGATTTTTCTCACGGCCTTGCTATATATAAAAAGAAAAGGCAGAGCTTTCACTCTGCCTTTATGTATTATTTAATCTTAAGGATTAAAGAGTCGGGAGGAGACCAAGAAGAACGTCTGTGATACCCTGGAAGAATGTGAGGATCTTAATAGCCTGCTCGATAGCCCAAGCCTTAAGTCTCTCTTCCCATGTGGGAACCGGAGGAGTCACGATGATGTGACCTGCAACAACTGAAACAACGCCTGCGTTGATGTCAAGAAGGTCATACTCGCCCAATGTGTCGTTACAGATTTCGATCTGTGATGCTGCGTATATTGTGTAATCAGTGTCACGGTAGTTGTCCCACTGTGCTGCACCGATCTCAAGCTGGCAGTCCATCTCTGTGCCGTCCTCGTTGTAGCCTGTGTACTCAGGTGAAACCTCAACTGTTACATAAGCGAGAGGAAGCTTTTCCTGATGAAGGATGCTTGTATCTGTAACCATGAAGTTGAATGTGTTGAGATACATATCAACAACATCAGCGCCGAAAAGCTGATAGCCTGCAAGAGCCTCAACCTCTGCAGAAGGAGTGATAGCTGTGATTGTCATAAGGTTTGCGTCAAAAGCCTGACCGATAAGAGTGATGTTCATACCAACAAGGATGTACTCAGACTCTGCGCAAAGCTCTGATGTGTAGTCAGATACGAGGTAAACAGGGATGTCATAAACGCCGCCTGCTTCAACGTGTGTGTTCTCACTTGCAAAGATGATCTGACCCTCTGTCTGTGTCGGGAAATCGGGAAGAAGGATACCTGTGTTCTCTTCTTCGCCCTCAGCAAAAGCTGTTACACCGAGAGTGAAAACCATAAGTGCAGCGAGAAGGATTGCTAAAATCTTTTTCATAGTAGATTTCTCCTTTTCTTTGATTGCGTTTTCACGCTTTTTTATTTTACGTCACTTTTTACTGATTTGACAGCGACAGTAACGTATTTTCTATATATTAGCACAAGAGTTTTATTTTATAATTCTTTTTTAGAAAATAAATAAACTTTTTATTAACTTTATTTTATTTACAAATTGCCTGCATAACCTTGTTTACGATCTTGCCTGCGCCGGAAAGTCCAGATCCTGAATTTTCTGCAACACAGACCACAGCATATGGTGTTTCGGGGTTGATTGAGAAGCCTGTAAACCAGGAATGAGGCTCGCCGTCATCAATCTGCGCCGTACCTGTTTTTCCGCACATTTTAAGTCCGGGGAAGGTCGAATCCGAGTAATAATTGACGACATTTGATCTCATAAGCTCTCTCATTCGGTCGGCGACCGCCTTGTCGAGGGTTATGAGTGTGCTCTGCTCGGTGGTGCCCTCTACGGTGATTTCACCCGAGGGGGAGACGATATCCTTTACGAAATGCGGCTTTACCGCAATGCCGCCGTTAGCGATTGCGCCCATAATTGTCAGCATATGGCAGGGATTGACGAGGGTTGTATACTGTCCTATGCCTGCCCAGCCGAGGTCAACGTCGTTTGTGCTGCTGACGTCAAAGGAGCTTTTGGTTATCGGAATTTCTCCCATATAATCCTTTGCACCGAAGCCGAGCTGACCTGCGGTTGTCATCAGCTTTTCTCTGCCGAGCTCAATCGCGAGCTGTGCAAAGGCGCTGTTGCAGGAACGGTTGAACGCCTTTTCGAAGCTGACTTTGCCGTGCGTGGAGTTACAGATAACGTCACCCGAGCTTGTGTGATACTTGCCCGTACAGGTAAAGGCGCGCTCCTCGATATCCGGGATATTCTGCAGCGCGCAGATAGCGGTTATAGCCTTGAAGGTTGAGCCGGGAGTGTAGACACCCGAGATGAAGCGGTTGAGGTAAACACCCTCGTATTTTTCGTTACCGTCCATATCCTTCGGCTTGTTTGTCGGGTCATAGGTCGGGGCTGAAACCATACAGATAATTTCACCCGTTTTGTAGTTATATACGCCGATTGTGCCCTTTCTGCCGCCGAATGCGTTGTAAGCGACCTTGCAGATTTCAGAGTCGAGCGTAAGGTTGATGTCGTTACCGCGGTTGTATTTCTTAAGATTATATACTCCGTTCACGAAATCGTAGCCCGAAAGACGCGAGCTGTAAATCGATTGAACGCCCGTTGCGATGAAGGAGGACTGATCGCCGACGGCGTGAAGAGTTGCCTTGCGTACGGCTTCACTTTTGTGATATTTTCTGACACCGTTTTCGCTGTAAGCGAGGGCGACACCCTCGCAATCGTAAATCGCGCCGGCATTCGCAATCTGTCCGTTTGAATAGATGTGCTTGTTGACGAGGTTAGAGGTCCATTCACCGCCGTTTGTATAAAACGACCATACCATTATGCCGAGTCCGACCATAAACGCGAGTATGAAAACGTAAAGCACGTAAGCTCTTTTTGTGGTATTATTCATCGTTTAGCCCTCCCGTTCGAGGATGCTTTTCGGCTTATCGGAACGTCCTTTGCCGTTGTTGTCCGTCTTGCCGTACCCGAGCTTCTTGCCGTTGATGTACGCGTTGAGGAAGCGGACGTTGTCTTTTTTCTTGCAGACGTCTGCCTGCTGACGGGAACATCCTGTGCATTCGGGCGGGATGCTCTGGTCTGTGACGTTGTTTTTCTTGCAGTATTCTGCGAAGAAGGCTTCTGATTTATCGGATCGCCGACGACTCTCGGTACGGATACCTGACGCTTTGATGTTGAACGGGTAGTGCGCTTGCCGATTTTGATGTCGGGCGGATAAAGCGGATGGTCGGGGAGAATTGTCTTTGACAGCTTCGGATATGTGCGGATGTCCGCCGCTTTGATGAAGGCTAGCAGTCCCCACGAGCATATCATACTTGAGCCTCCTCGGCTGATAAAGGGCAGGGTAACGCCCGTCAGCGGAAGAATGTCCGTGACGCCGAAGATGTTGAGTGCTGTCTGGAAAAGCATAAGTCCAGCCGCGGCACAAGCACCGATTGCATAGAATGCCGAGCGTGTTGTGCGCGCAACCTTGATAGCGTAAAGCAGAATGAAAACATAAGTCAGCACGATAATGAATGCAACGAGCATACCCCACTCTTCGCAGAGCAGACCGAAGATAAGGTCGGTTGTCGATGCAAAAATATCCTTGAGCTTACCGTTACCGATACCCAGACCGAAAAGTCCGCCGCTTGCAGAATAAATCAGCACGCGCGTCTGCTGCATACCTGCCTCGTTGATCTGCTCCCAGATATGACGGTATGTCGAAAAGCGCGCCGCAACCGTCGGACGGAAATATATAATCATAATCGCGCCGAGTGCCGCCGCAACACAGACGAGTGCAATCGTTCTGACGTCGCCCGAACGCATAAAGGCGATAATCATAAATGTGAAAAAGAAAATGAGCGCCGTACCGAAATCGCGCATAAGGAAAAGTGCACCAACGCAGGTGAAAGAGAAGATAAGGTATTTCGTAAGGCTTTTCGTGCTCTGGAGCTTGTCCAGCGAAGCCGCGCCGACGAAAATGAACGCGAGCTTGACGAGCTCGGACGGCTGAATGGAGAAACCCGCAACCGTAATCCAGTTGAGAGCGCCGTTGTTGTATTCGGCAAGCACGAGATTAACGGCGAGCAGTCCGATCGCGGCAAAGGCAATCGGCATCCGCAGATTCATAACGATATCCGTACGCCGAAGAGTGATCAGCAAAAATATAAATACGAAAAGACCGAGCAGAATTGAAATCATCTGCTTGAGCGCATAGTCGTCGTAAACGCTCGCGCAGACGGTTAGCCCTATTCCCGAGAAGAGAAAGCCGATAGTTTCAAGCTCAAAGTTGTTCTGACCGCAGAAGCTTGATGCTATGAAAAAGTAAATCCATTCCGCGGCGATGTAAGCGGCAAAAACCGCAAGAAGCTTGAGGTTCACCTCGTCCTTGACGATAACAACGGTTGATGTCAGCGCCTGAAAAGCGGTGACAATAATCATCATCAGTCCCCAGTTAAAACGCTTGTTAAGGTTTTCGTTACTCACGGCCCGCCCTCCTTTATAAAGATATATACAATAATTATAAACCAAACTTATAACAATCTCAACAGTTTAAGAAAATTTTACAATTAACCCCGATTGAAAAAAATCCCCCTGTTGTGCAAACAGAGGGATAGATTATTCTATTATAAACAAGTCATTCGGTGTGCAGTCGAAAATTCGGCACAGCTTTTCTATTGTTTCGAGCTGTAAGCCGGTTAATGTGTTATCGCATAGCTTGTTCACGGTTTTGTACGTTGTCTGCATTTCCTTTACGAGCCAGTATCGTGTCTTTTTCTTCTCATTGAGCAGGGATTGAATATTCATTTTTATCATAAATCATCACCAATAAAATTTTACCATTCATTAACCTGCAATATAATTAACCTGTTGGTAGTGTACCTAGTGGTTGACTAATGAAATGTAATGTGATATTATACTCAAAAAACAAAGGAGTGTTAATATGGCATTAATCAATTGTCCCGATTGCGGAAAAGAGGTTTCGGATTCCGCTAAAAACTGTATTCATTGCGGCTGTGTGCTCAAGCAGAATTTAATCAAATGTCCCGAATGCGGCAACGAGGTGTCCGATAGTGCGTCAAGCTGCCCGAAGTGCGGCTTTGCCTTGAGAAAAGAAGATACTGCACAGAAGGTCGTTGTTATGAAGGAGTCAAAGGCAACAGGAAAGAAGTTGCTGATGAGAGGACTGATAGTGAGTTTGTCAGTTATTGTAATTTCTCTTATTATCCACTTTTTAACTTTATCCGTACCGATGACCTGCAACTGTGGTTCAAGAATGGAACACTTTAAAGATTTAGAACTCGGAGCACAGATTATTAACTTGATTAGTTACATTTGCAGATTCTTGTCTCTTGGCACAACTGTGCTTTTGTTGGCAAAACCTCAATTTCGTAAAAAGCTCTGGGTTATCGCATCTGCAATTATCACCGTATTTTCATTGATACATTTTGTGGTATTTGATCTTCCTACCGAAGAAATTGGTTGCATTGTAATTTCATTCCCGATAATTATAATAGTTTCGGTAATTTTACAAATTATTTCCCTATTCGTAAAAGATGAATAAAAAGAGTGAAACAAAATTATTGTTGCTCATTCAGGCAAGCATAATACTCGTTTTCTTTATTTATATGGCGGTTGCGACAACCTTTTTACAAATCAGCTGTAACGGTTGCATTCTTTGTGGAATGACGCACGCTTTCAGGTATGCCTTCAGTTTCGATTTTGCTGCTGCATATCAGAGCAATCGGTATGTGTTTTTTGCACTCGGCATTTTCGCACTGCTTGGGTTTGATATGCTTGCGAGCTTCGGGTATCTTATCCTCAGTAAAATTAAAGGCGGTAAATAAATGGCACTTATAAATTGTCCCGATTGCGGAGAACAGATTTCCGATTCCGTGGAAAAATGCGTTCACTGCGGCAGGGTGTTGACACAAAAGGATAAAACAAAAATTAAAATTGACAGTAGTGTAACCGAAACGAAAGCTTTTGTTGATAAGAATAAAAAGCTTCTCAAAAAAATTGTGCCGATTATTCTTGCGGTTATTGCCGTCGGTGTTATTGTTTATGCTTTGTGGTACAATTCAGGCACCGAGCGTGCCCGTCGGCTTGCTGAAACCGATGCCGCAACGCTTAACGATACCTATGAACAGCTTTACGGCTCGGAGAGTAATGATTACGATTTTAGAGTAGACTTAGATGTAAATTTCAAATAAAATCCAACCCCGTGTTCTGCGTTTTGCAGAACACGGTTTTTTGCAGCAAAAATTAATTTGGCGGAATGTTTATAGTCAACTGTAACCTGCTCAGAGCAGGCTCCCTTGTGTAAAGGGAGCTGTCCGAAGGACTGAGGGATTGTAAAAAATAAAGAAAAGAAACAATCCTCCCGTCACGGCTTGCGCCGCGCCACCCTCCTTTGCACAAGGAGGGCTATAAATATTCTGCGTTGTCGACCCACTACTGCCTCCGCTTCACCGAAAGGCTTTCTGATAAAAAACAAAAGGAACAAACCGTTTCCGATTTGTTCCCTGTTGTTATCAATATCCTAATTTCTCCATAATCTCGGGGTCGCAGGTGTCAGCAAGTGAGCCGATTTCCGTCCACTTTTTGTCCGCCTTAGCCTTCCATTCGGAGAAGCCGTGCGGTGTGTCGGGGTATTTGTCATAAAGCACGGCAATCTCGAGTGCCTGCTTGAGTCCCTTTATCACCTTTCCGACTGCCGAAGCGCGGATTTTTTTGTTTGCAACGCCCTTTGCAATTCCTGCGAGCCATTTTGCCACAACATCGGGCTTTAAGTTCAGATCCTCGCCATCCATACTGTTGAAAAGCGCCTCGCTGAATACAATCTCGTTTTCAAACATATATTCAGCCTCGTCGTAGTTGAGACCGACAACACCGATAAGAAGCGGACGCATAAAATCGAAGCCCTTACCCTGAGCAACCATATAACGCTTGTTGATGCTCCACATATTTTCCTTCGAAAGCGGAAGATCAGCCTTGAGGAGCTTTGAGATAACGTCAACGGCAATCTCTGCCTGAACGAGTGAGGATGTGCAACCCTCACCGCAGGTCGGCTTTGTAAGGCACGCGGCATCACCCATCGCGATGAAACCGTCATCAACGAAGGAATAAACCGAGCGGTGGTAGGGTGTCATACCCTTTTCGACCTTCTCGACGGTGTATTCGGGATATTTCACGTTTCTCGAATAGTGCGCGTTGAAAATTTCCTCGGAATATTCGTAGGAGTAGCTTCCGCCGATGCCGAGAATCGCGTCATAGCCCTCACCCGCAGGTGCAGACCACGCCTTGTACTGCATAAAGAAGCCGTCGAGCGCGCGCGGATCAACGTCCTTGTCAACATATTTTATATAATAGAGAACAACGTAGAAGATGTCTCTCGGAGTGAGCCTGAAATTGCATACGGCGGATGTGCCGGGGAGCTTTGTTCTCGCAACGGACGGAATACCCGAGCAGTCTGCAACAATTTTTGCATAAACCTCCTGCTCGCCGTCTGCTGTTTTGTACTTTGCGCCGACAATTTTGCCTTGCTCATAGATGAAATCTGTAAAAGCTGCGCCGTAAATGAATTCGGCACCGCTTTTCTGTGCTTTTTCAGCCATAAGCATAATGTAATCGTGCTTATGTAAGCCGATAACGGGGGAATCCGCGCCCTTTTTGCGGTAAGTGCCGTAGGGTGAAATCATATTTGAATGCTCGTAGCGGAAGCCGCGCACGGGATTTCCTTCCTCGGGGATCTCAAGGCCGAAGCGCTTCATATCCTCCTCGCCCATGTGGAAAATGTCATACTCGCGCGAAACATTCTCGGGCAGCTGCTTTTCAATCACAAGCACCCTTGCACCGGTCTGCGCCATTCTGTCGGCAAACCAGCAACCTGTTGTCGAGCCGCCGACGATTAAAACATCATACCTTTCCATAAAACCCCTCACTTTCTTTTATAAAAGAATTATACAGCATTTGATTTACCGTTGCAAGTATAGTATAATATTTTTATCTTGAAAAAGGACTGATGTTATGGATAAGAAATTTTTTGATTACATAATTCACGGCGGAGACTACAATCCTGATCAGTGGATAAACACTCCTGAAATATGGGACGAGGATATGCGCCTGATGAACCTTGCAAACGTCAACAGCGCGACTGTCGGCATTTTCGCGTGGTCGATGCTCGAGCCCGAGGAGGGTGTATATAACTTTGAATGGCTCGACAAAATTCTCGATAAGCTTCACGCGAACGGTAAGGACGTTATTCTCGCAACACCGTCGGGCGCGAGACCCGCGTGGCTTGCACAGAAATATCCCGAGGTGCTCCGTGTTAATGAAAACGGAATCCGCAACGAATTCGGTGTGCGCCACAACCACTGTCTGACTTCGCCCGTCTACCGCGAAAAGGTCAGAAAAATCAACACTCTTCTTGCGGAAAGATACAAAAATCACCCTGCCGTAAAAATGTGGCACATTTCCAACGAATATTGCGGCGAGTGCCATTGCGAGCTTTGTCAGGAGGCGTTCCGCGATTGGCTCAAGGCACACTACGAATCCCTAGACGAGCTTAACGAAAAATGGTGGAACGGCTTCTGGAGCCACAAAATGACCGATTGGTCACAGATAAATTCACCCAAGGATCGCGGCGAAAACCACGTTGTTGCGATGAAGCTTGCGTGGCGCAGATTTGTTTCTGACAGTCACATCTCGTTCTATGAAAACGAGATTGCACCCTTGCGCGAAATTACTCCCGATATTCCGATAACAACCAATCTTATGAGAATGTACGACGGCATCGACTATCAGGATTTTGCAAAGCATCTTGACCTCATCTCGTGGGATAATTATCCTGCGTGGGACAAGGGTGAAAATGCGGACGAAGCTCTCGAAGCCGCATTCGTTCATGATACTTTCCGTTCGATGAAGGACGGTCAGCCGTTCTTCCTTATGGAGAGCACTCCGTCGATAGTCAACTGGCACGATGTGAATAAAATCCCGAAGCCGATGAGACAGGCGCAGTCGTCAATTCAGGCGGTTGCTCACGGTGCGGACAGCGTGCAGTATTTCCAGTGGCGCAAGAGCCGCGGAGGTCACGAAAAGTTCCACGGTGCGGTCGTTGACCATTGCGGACACGAGAACACGCGCGTTTTCCGCGAGGTTTCAAAGCTCGGCGCTGACCTGAAAAAGCTTGGCGGCGCGGTCGGTAAGGGCTATAACAGCAAGGTTGCGATTGTTTACGATTGGCAGAATAAGTGGGCGGTTGATGTCTTCTGCGGATACAATAATAACAAGCGCAATTATCTCGCCGAGTGTCTCAAGTGGTACAGACCGTTTTACGAGCGCGGAATCACGGTTGACGTTATCCCGATGGACGGCGATTTTTCAAAATATGACCTCGTTATCGCACCGTTCCTCTATATGCTCAAGGACGGTACAATTGATCGGATTGAAAGCTATGTCAGAAACGGAGGAAAATTCGTCGGAACATATCTCACGGGTATTGTTGATAAGGATGACCTGTGCCACCTCGGCGGCTTCCCCGCAGGAAAGCTCAAGGAGGTTTTCGGTCTCGAGGTCGAGGAAACAGATTCTCTACCCGAGGGTATGACAAATACGGTCAGCTATAACGGCAAAAATTATACCGTGGTTGATATCTGCGATATTCTTCATACAACGTCGGCACAGACTCTCGGCGAATACAGGGCGGATTTTTATAAAGATACGCCTGCCGTAACGGTGAACAGCTACGGTAAGGGTAAGGCATATTATGCCGCTTTTGCAAACGGCGGAGATTTTATGACGGATTTTATAAGGGATATCATCGCCGACCTTGATCTTGGCGCACCCGATTTTGAAATCCCCGACGGAGTAAGCGTAAGAAAAAGAGGAGACCTCACGTTTATCCTCAACTTTGCCGATGACGAAAGAACAGTAACTCTTGACAGAGAATATACAAATCTTATCACCGACGAAAAAATAACAGAAATCAACCTCCCCGTCTGCGGATACGCGGTGGTGGAATAAAAATATGCAAAAACTAACCACCTTCGGCGGTAAACTGCCAAAGGTGGTTTTTTTGCGGGTGTTCATAGGGAAAAGATTTTTATTTAAGTAAAGCCTCTCTGTCTGCGGCGGTAACAAGATATGTAAACTCCTCTGTTTTGCCTTCAGAGTTGGGGATTTTAAAAGTGATTTCAACATCTGAAGTTAAATCATTTACATTTGTTTCAACGTCGATGTAAGCGCGTCGGGTTTCTTTTTCGCCTGTTAAGAGCAACAGGTTGTTTCCGGGATCCGTATACCATTTGTCACCCAGTCTTTTTTTAAGCTTGCCGTTTGCATCCAGATACTGTTCGTCTTCATACTGGAAATATGCGCCCTCTTCCATAGCGCTGTGTTTTTTGCCGTCGTATTTAACCGTAACAAAAGAATAACCGTTGTGGAATTCCGAAGATGCTCTGTTCAGATTTTTTACAGTATATGTAAAAGCAGCATAGGTATGTCCTACGGGCGCTACATAAGGATTGTCCGAATCTGTCTGAGCATTGTACTCTTTAGGTGTAAAATATGTTTCGTTATTTATGTTGCTGAGAGCAACGGTAAATTCTGCAGCATCCAAAGTGAATTCAAAAATATCGGTTGAAACGGTTTCACCTAATTTGTGATAATTTCCGTTTGATGAAGCTCCGCAGGCTGCGAGAGATACACAAGTAACAACTGCCAAGAGAAATGCAATTAATTTTTTCATATACATCTTCCTTTTTTATTATTTTGCGGAACGGTTTTATGAACACCTTATCAAAGCTACTCACTTTTTTATTATCCGCAAAATAAAAAAGTGCGCCAACCGAAGCCGACGCACATAAAACGCAAACTCCGATTGTCGCCAAACAAACTCAAACAGAATGGGGATAGCAATCCAAGCCATAATACTTTGATGGAATTTGCATTTTTACAAATTCAAACAGTATTATGGCCTAATAAAGGCATAATTATCCTGTGAAAAGATAAATATCCCCATACATCTGTTTATTAAGTTCGTTTGGCATAATTAGTATATCACAATCGCCTGCAAATTTTCAATAGTTTTGTAAAAAAGACCCCGACAACGCTCGTGTATCAAACCGTAAATTTTAATTTGTCGGTGTGAATTCGGGACGGGAAACCCGTCCCGCGATGTTTGCACTGATTTTTCGGGATGCGAAACGCATCCCCTACAATAAAGTTTTTTTCGCACTAATACAAACATCCCTACAAACTCCAATTTTCCAAACAAACCACAATTTATTTTGTATGCTTCAAGTCCCAGACCAACAAAAAAAGACGCCCATAGGCGTCCTTTTTTGTTGGTGCAGAAGAAGGGACTTGAACCCTCACGAATTTGCATTCACTAGAACCTGAATCTAGCGCGTCTGCCGATTCCGCCACTTCTGCAAGAAAAAACCCTCGATTTTTACACGGCGGGGTAACCGAGGCGGAGCTTACTTTCAGTTAAAAACTTACTTTCTGCTTAATCCACAAGAGAATTATATCACATAACAACCAAATGTCAAGCGAAACACCTCGAATTTTGTTTGACAAATTGGAGTTTGTCGGGATGATTACGATTGTGTGCCAAAGGCGCCCCTGTAAGGGGAGCTGGCTTGCCATAGGCAAGACTGAGGGGTTTGTTGCGAAGCAATACAATGGATTTTGTACTATTTAAGAGCAACCCCTCTGTCACTTCGTGACATCTCCCCTTACAGGGGCGACAGCTTTTAAAAAGTGACATTTAAAAACAATTTATCCCGCCAAATTAAAATTTTGCATATCCCGGCAGGGATGAAGCCATGCCCTGCAATTAGAGAAATCCTCAGAGTGTAGGGAACGCATTGATGCGTTCCGAAAACGGAGCTGAAAAAATATCAGCAAAAATCCCGTGTTCTGCAATGCAAAACACGGGGCTGAGTTTTATTTATCCTTCTTCGCAAGGTCGTTTGTGTTGATTGAATTGCGGAAAACGAAATATTTCTGATAGAGGAACTCAAGCACAAGATTGCTGAGCATCACGAGCGCCTGAACAAGATATTCGTTCCAGCCGTGCTCAGTTGCAAATGTACCGAGGTATGACGAAACGGGTGTGAATATAAGATAGAAAACCGCTACCTTGAGCATTGCGATCGGCACATTGCTTGCTGACTTAAATGTGAATCGGCGGTTGAGCGTGAAATTCCAGAGCACCGACAGCACGAGCGACGGCACGTTGCATGCCCAGTACGGCCATTTTGCAAAGCCGAGCAGCACGGGAACCTCGTTGAACGCGGTGAACGAAACCGCCTGAATAATTCCTGCCGAAAGTGAAAAGAGAGTGAACTTAATCACGTGCCAGAGACTTTCTTTTTGTTTCTTTTCTTCCATTTCAATCACCTTATTTGTTCTTTTTTATCAACTTGATAACATATTGGAATGCCTCGAAAAGAGCGACCGCAGAGATGAAGAAGCAGGCAACGATAGCCGACCAGCGGATTGTAACCATATTGAAAAGAAGCATATCGACCGTTGCCTCGATTGCGATGAGATAAACCGCGATTTCGACACTGACGAGCGACAGCGCGTGCAGACCCTTGAGCTTACCTGCGCTGAGTAGTGCCGCATCAACGCTTATGAATACGGCGGCGAGAATGAACAGCGGAAGTCCGACCTTATAGAACCAAAAAATATGCCCTGTCTTGCCGATTATGTACGCGACGTACGACAGAACGGAGAACAGACAGATGAGTGCCGTTACGGGCGCAGGGGTGATGCGGAGAACGGGAAAAACGGAAACGATCCAAGTCACGATAAGCGCGCCGACAACGTATGTACACCAGCCGTCATTTTTGTGAAAAACAAGGTCAAGCGCGATGCAAAGCGTTGCGGGGAAAACCATAAGTGCAGTCATCACGGCGGCGTAGCCCTTTGCACCGTCGGAAGGGCCCTTGAAGAAGCTGAGCTTCTTGCCCGCGGGCTGAACGGGAGGGGCAGAGAGGTTTGAACCGCAGTTGCCGCAGAAGTTTGAATTATCGGGAATTATACTGTTACAGTTAGGACATTGCATAAAACGACCTCCTTTACAATATTTATTATACATATAACGGAGTAAAAAAGTCAACACGCAAACGCGCCGTGCAGAAAGATTTAAAAATATCTTAAAAATTACTTAAAATAATATTGACAATTGCAAAATGTTTTGATAAAATGATTAGGCTGTTACAGCAACAAGGGCCATTAGCTCAGTTGGTTAGAGCAACCGGCTCATAACCGGTTGGTCCGGGGTTCGAGTCCCTGATGGCCCACCAGAAAAATATAGGGGTATAGCTCAGTTGGTAGAGCAGCGGTCTCCAAAACCGCGTGCCGAGGGGTCAAGTCCTTCTGCCCCTGCCAGAAAGAAACGATCACCAATAGGTGGTCGTTTTCTTTTTGCAATAGAATTGAGAAGGACTTGAACCCCAAGGGGGTGAGGGACGTTAAGAAAACAATTCGGTGAATTGTTTTTAGTCCCGAAGTCTGAGGCGGGTGGTGTTGCAAAGCAACGGCCGCCGATGACGTAGCCTGTGAAACAGGCGTGTCCTTCTGCCCCTGCCATAGAAAAAGCACTTCTTCGGAAGTGCTTTTTCAGTTAAATCCACCCTTCGGGTGGGTGAAATATTGCTTTGCAATGTGAAATCCTCACTTCGTTCGGGTGAAATCGCTGCGGCGGTGAGCGTAAGCGAAACGATTTCATTAAACCATAATAATCAAGCCTTGAAACTATGCGGTTTCAAGGCTTTTTCTTTTTATTTCAAGAAATAAATTTATTCGTTTCTATTCGTGTTTAGTTGTATTAAGTATGTTTTATTTGGGCGTCATTCTGCCGTCACGTCGTCTTTCGATGATAACAGAACTGAAAAAAGATTGTTTTTAGCAGAATTATTAAAAAAACTATTGACAAATTATTGCACTCGTACTATTATATGACTAGTACGAGTGCAATTTATTTTAAGCACAGTAAAATTTCTTTGTTGCGGGAGGAATTATGGCGAAAAAAGCTAAAGAAAATACTAAACATAAAATAATCCGTGTATCGACACAGATGTTTCTTGAAAAGGGCTATACGGAAACATCGGTCAAGATGGTCAGCGATGAGCTGGGCATCAGCAAAGGAAACTTCACCTTTCATTTCCCGTCAAAGGAGCACATTCTTGCAGAGCTTGTTGAAATGCTCTGCAAATTCCAATGGAAGCTTATGGGAGAGGAAGCAGACGACGGTATCAGCTCGTTGCTTGCATTGTGCTTTGAGCTAATGACAATGGCATCGGCGTGCGAGCAGAACAAGGTTGCAAAAGACTTTTTTGTTTCGACATATCAGAGTTCCGTCTGCCTTAAAATTATTCAGAAAAATGACACGGAACGCGCAAAGGAAGTTTTCGCAGAGTATTGTCCCGACTGGACGGATGAGCAGTTCCGCGAGGCGGAAACCCTTGTTTCGGGTATTGAGTACGCAACGCTCAACGCAATAGACGAAACTGTTCACCTTGAAACGCGTATCTCGGGAGCGCTGAATACGATAATGATGATCTATAATGTCCCCGAAGAAATACGAAAAAAGAAAATCGAAAAAGCACTTGCAATGGATTACCGAAGTATGGGCAACCGAATTTTCAAAGAGTTCAAGGATTATGTTGAACAAATGAACAATGAATAAGTGCCTGACACAGAAATAAGGAGGAAAACCTATGAAAAAAGCTTTAAAGAAAACCTTATCAATTATTCTCACAATTATTATGGTTGCGACTATGGCGCCCTTTGCTTTCGCGGCGGAAGAATATGTATCTGTTGCCGTTGAAGGCGATGATTATGAATGTAACCATACTTTCGATTCTGCTACGGGAAATTGCGGTGAGTGCGGATTTTATATGAGCCCTGAGGCTGCCATTACCGTCAATGACACTACTACTTATTGGCTCACCCTTAACGAAGCTGTTTGGGAAGCAGGACAAGCTGAAAATTGTACGCTCACTCTGCTTGAGGATATTATATCCACCGAAGTACAGTATATTCAACTCGGAAAGTTCACACTTGACCTTAACGGCAAGACAATACTTTGTGAAAATGGTGCTGTATTTTTTACATTTTCCTCAGTTGATTTAACAATTAAGGACAGTGGAGAAAACGGCACCATACAAAGCACTAAAAACGGTTATCCGGCAATCGAAAATAACGGTGTGCTCACTGTTGAATCAGCCATTATCAAGGGCGACGATGGTATTTACAACAATGCTACACTCTTCTTTGAAAACGGTACAATCGAAACAGGCTCATATTCGGCAATTACTAACTCAGGTACAGCCCATGTGTACAACGGGAAGTTTGAATGCGACGGAGAGGGGTTATATAACTACACGGATGCAACACTCTATGTTTACGGCGGAGAGATAAGCGGCAGTAGCGGTATTCTGAATATGGGAACAGCATATATTTCAGGCGGCGAGTTCCGTGGTAAATCCTATACAGCAATTAACATTTTGGGTTCCTCTGTTACAGAGATTACCGGTGGATCCTTCACCGGCAAGGACCACGAAACCGGAAGCATAACCGGCACACCTTACGGTGAACTTACTGTTTGCTATCTTGAGGGAGCAGTTCCTGTTTTAAAGGGCGGTGAATTTCCGAATGGTCTTGCAATTTACGGTACAACTGTAAACGCACTTCTCGCAGACGGTTATTTTTTCTGCGATGAGAATGGCAAAATTGTTGATGTCGCCGACGATGCAACGGCAATTTCAGGTTATGTTAAAGTAGCTGAAAGAAAAACCGAAATTTCAAAGGTTGACTACATTCCGTCAACCGATACGCACAACACATTTACCGTAACTGTAAACGGCAGACCGGCGATGGTTCAGTTCATTGAGGAAGACGGCGGTACAAGAACCTATGACAGAAACAATAAGAACGTTACAATAACATCCTACGATGCAGACGGTAACGCGGTCGGTTCGCTTGACCGTACAGCTGCTTATGAAGTATGGTCGATTTATACAAACCTCATCGGTCCTGACGTTAAGATGCGTGCGAAGTATATGGAAGGTAAGGACTATAAGTGGGAAAAGAACACTTACAATTTCACACTTGAATTTGCAGAACCCGTACTTGATACGGAAATCTATGAATCATATTTAGAGCCCGTGACCAAGAAAGGTCCTGCAAAGATAGTCCTTGTTACAGGCGCAGACGTTCAGGGTGTTCGTTTTAAAATGCCGAACGGCACAACCACAACATATTATGCGGACAGTGCAAATGTGCGTGAAGACGGTAAGCTTGAGTTCACAGGGAAGGTATGGATGAACGAAAGCGGTGAAAACCGAATCGAAATCTATATCCGTTCACAGAATACATGGACATATTATGGCAATTTCAAACATACAGTTGAATGATCCGCACAACATACAACCCCCCGATGCGTTGAACTGCCCCAAATTGTGCGGACAGTACAAAAACCCCTATTGTAGAAATAATTTTTAAGCGACATACTGACTTCGTTTTTCAAGCGGAGTCAGTTTTGTTTTTAATTGGATTCTTTCGTTGTTGTAAAAGTGTATGTACT
>JAZREK010000047.1:0-5693 GCA_045660765.1 Clostridia bacterium | reverse complement strand
GACCGAGAAATCATTCGTCTGCGTTACGGGTTGTGCGGAGATTCGCCCATGCCGCAACGCGAAGTTGCCAAAAAACTCGGTATCAGCCGAAGCTATGTGTCGCGTATCGAAAAAAAGGCGCTCGTAAAACTCGGAGAATAGTAAAAGACCTGACATCTTACGAATGTCGGGTCTTTTACTTTGCAAAAAAACACGTAAAGGTGAATAAATATTTATATCTGTAAATTTTGTGTTGACAATACAGTGCGAAATATGTATAATTGTATACAATAATACAAAGAAAGGTGATCTGCTATGTTAGAAATTTCAGATAAGACAAACCTATTAGAACAAAAAAGCTATAAATATCAGTTGCAGGATATTGCAGAGCCTAATCTTTATAGGGAAATATATCCATACGAGGAAGTTCCGCGAGTTTCATTCAACCATCGCCGTGTTCCTATGGGAATGCCCAGAGAAATCTGGATTACCGATACTTCATTCCGCGACGGACAGCAATCTGTAGAACCTTATACTGTTGAACAGATGGTTGACCTTTTCAAACTTATGTCACGCCTTGGCGGTCCGTACGGAATTATCAGACAAACTGAAATGTTTGTGTATTCAAAAAAGGATCGTGAAGCTCTTGAAAAATGCCGTGACCTCGGACTTAAATTCCCCGAAATTACGACATGGATACGCGCGAATAAGGGAGATTTTGAGCTTGTGAAAAATCTCGGAATCCGCGAAACAGGAATTCTTGTGAGTTGCAGTGACTATCACATTTTCAAAAAACTCAAAATGTCAAGACGCGAATGTATGAATATGTATCTTTCTACAATTGCCGAGGCTTTTGAACACGGCGTTTCGCCACGTTGCCACCTTGAAGATATTACAAGGGCGGACTTCTACGGATTTGTAGTTCCTTTTGTAAACGAGCTTCAGAAAATGTCCGAGGATGCAGGTATCCCTGTAAAAATACGCGCCTGCGATACAATGGGATGTGGTGTGCCATATAGCGAGGTAGCACTTCCCAGAAGCGTTCCGGGAATAATTTACGGTCTCCAGCACTATTCCGATGTTCCCTCTGAAATGCTCGAATGGCACGGACACAACGACTTTTATAAGGCCGTTGCAAATGCTTCGACGGCCTGGCTTTTTGGTGCTTGTGCAGTAAACTGCTCGCTTTTGGGCATAGGTGAAAGAACAGGAAATATCCCACTTGAGGCAATGGTTTTCGAATACGCATCTCTTCGCGGTTCGTTTGATGGTATGGATCCTACGGTTATTACAGAAATCGCAGATTATTTCAAAAATAATATGGGTTACAATATTCCGCCGATGACTCCTTTTGCAGGTGCGAATTTCAACTGTACAAGAGCAGGCATCCACGCAGACGGACTTTTAAAGGATCAGGAAATTTACAGTATTTTCGATACTGACAGAATGCTTAATGTGAAACCTTCTGTAGCGATAAGCAATACTTCAGGTCTTGCAGGAATTGCATACTGGATAAATGACCATTACAAGCTCAGCGGAGAAAAGTGTGTTGATAAGAAATCTCCGCTTGTTATTGCTCTTAAAGAGTGGATAGACCACGAGTATGAAAACGGCAGACATTCAATGCTTTCAACAAACGAAATCGAGCGAAAGATAGATGAACTTGCCTTGAATAACTTCTAAAATAAAGGACTGATATATATGGAACACAAAATACACTCGCTTGCAGATCAGGTGTTTGAACAGCTTGAACAGAAAATACTTACGGGCGAATTTGCCAAGGGCGAACTTTTTACCGAAATGTTTCTTTCTAAAGAATTGGGGGTAAGCCGTACCCCCGTTCGTGAAGCACTTCGTCGTCTTGAGCAGGAGCATCTGATTGAACTTTCTACAAAAGGCGCAAGGATAGTCGGTATATCAAAACAAGATATCCTTGATATGTACGAGGTGCGAATAAGGATAGAGGGGCTTGCTGTCCGCCTTGCCGCCGAAGTAATCAGCGACGAAGGTAAAAAGGAACTTTGCGATCTTGTTGAACTTCAGGAATTTTATACACAGAAGAAGAATGCCGACAGTATCAAAAACATAGACTCTGAATTTCACGACGCGGTTTACCGCCACTCGGGAAGCATGGTTTACTATGAAATATTAAGTTCGCTTCATAAAAAGGTTGTCAAGTACAGAAAGGCATCAATCCAGAATAACGAAAGGTCTTTCCAGTCTGTGAAGGAGCATCGTGCAATATGTGATGCTATCATAAACGGTGACTGTGACCTTGCGGAAAAACTCACGATTGAGCATATCAAAAATGCGCGTGAGAATATTATTAACACAGTAAAAGAGTAAACGCGAAAGAAGGTAGGAAGATATGGGTCTTACAATTGCACAGAAAATAATACAGGCGCACCTTGTTTCAGGGGTGATGAAACAGGGAGAAGAAATAGCGCTTAAAATAGACCAGACACTTACGCAGGATGCGACGGGAACTATGGCATATCTTGAATTTGAAGCTATGGGTATACCGCGTGTCCGTACCGAAAAAAGCGTCGCGTACATTGACCATAACACACTTCAGTGCGGATTTGAAAACGCTGATGACCATAATTTCATAAGCAGTATCGCGAAAAAACACGGAATTTATTTTTCTCGTGCGGGTAATGGTATCTGTCATCAGGTGCATCTTGAACGCTTCGGAAAACCCGGAAAAACACTTATCGGGTCTGACAGCCACACTCCGACCGGTGGCGGTATCGGTATGCTTTCATTCGGCGCAGGCGGTCTTGATGTTGCAGTTGCAATGGGTGGCGGTGAATATTACATCACAATGCCCAAGATGTACAAGGTTAACCTTACGGGAAAACTTCGTCCGTTTGTTACTGCAAAGGACATCAGCCTTGAAATTTTAAGAATCCTTTCGGTAAAAGGCGGCGTAGGCGCAATTATTGAATGGGGTGGAGAGGGAATAAAAACTCTCTCTGTTCCTGAAAGAGCGACTATCACAAATATGGGTACAGAACTTGGCGCAACAACTTCGATTTTTCCATCCGACGAAATTACAAAAGAATTTTTAGAAGCACAGGGCAGAGGTGAAGATTATATACCTCTTTCAAGCGATGCCGATGCAGAATATGACAGGGTGATTGATATTGACCTTGGGGCGCTCAATCCTCTTATCGCGTGCCCTCATTCACCCGATAATGTGGTTGAAGTTTCAACTCTCAAAGGAACAAAGGTTAATCAGGTGTGTATCGGCTCTTGCACCAATTCTTCACTTCTCGATATGCTCAAGGTTGCGGCTATGCTTAAAGGAAAGACAATCTCTCCTGATGTCAGCCTTTCAATATCTCCCGGGTCAAAGCAGGTTCTTTCAATGCTTGCTGATTGCGGTGCACTTGCCGATATAGTTGCTTCAGGCGCAAGAATTCTTGAATGTGCGTGTGGCCCGTGTATCGGAATGGGCTTCTCACCGAATTCAGGCGGAGTTTCACTTCGTACGTTCAACCGAAATTTCGAAGGCAGAAGCGGTACTCGTGACGCGCAGGTCTATCTCTGCTCTCCCGAAACGGCGGTGGCAGCGGCACTTACAGGCGAAATCACCGACCCCACAAGCCTCAGTATAAATATCAAAATAAAGATGCCCGACAAATTTAAAATTGATGACAGTGCAGTAATTCCGCCTGCAGACGAAAAAGAAAGTGCATCTGTTGAAGTTTTACGCGGACCGAATATTAAAAAATTTCCGGATACGCATCCTGTGACTGATACTATAAGCGCTCCGCTTGTACTAAAAGTTGGTGACAATATCACAACAGACCACATAATGCCTGCCGGTGCGAAAATCCTTCCGTATCGTTCGAATATTCCGTATCTTTCACAGTTCTGCTTTGAGGTGTGTGATAAGGAATTTGCCGAAAGAGCAAAAAAGGCAGGACAAAGCATAATTGTAGGCGGTTCAAACTACGGTCAGGGGTCCTCGCGTGAACACGCGGCGCTTGTGCCGTTGTATCTTGGGGTAAGATGTGTTATAGCAAAAAGTTTTGCACGAATACACGTTGCAAATCTTATTAACGCGGGTATACTTCCGCTTGTGTTTGAAAATGCGGATGACTACGATAAATTGAAACAGGGAGATAACCTCGAACTTGCCGATGTTTATGACGGAATGGATAACGGGAAGATAACACTTTCAAACAGAACCACAGGCGAAAAATACACGCTTCTTTGCTCATTCAGCGAAAGACAGAAAGAAATGCTTAAACATGGAGGTCTTTTAGGCTATACCAAGGCGAAGAGTAGCTAAAGGAGAGTAAAAAATGAATTACAATATTGAAGAATACCTTTCTCATTTTAAAAGCGTTCTTGAAAAGCAGATTGCAAGATGCGAAAAGATGAAAAACGACGCGGGAAAGACGGATTTTCCCAAAAAAGAAAAAATTGTTATCGGTGTAATCGACGGTGACGGAATCGGCCCCATAATAGTAAGTGAGGCAGAACGAGTTGCCCGAAAGCTTCTTTCTGAAGAAATTTCAAGCGGAAAAATTGAAATTAAAAGAATAGAAGGGCTTACTATCGAGAATAGAATTAAAAAAAATCAGCCCGTTCCCGAAGATGTGCTTTCTGAAATAAAAATGTGCGATGTGCTTCTTAAAGGACCGACCACAACTCCAAAAGGAGGAACAATGGAAAGTGCCAATGTAACTCTTAGGCGAGAACTTGACCTTTATGCGAATGTAAGACCTGTATGTGTTCCTGAAAAAAATATCGACTGGATTTTCTTCCGTGAAAATACCGAGGGTGAATATATCCTCGGCAGTAGCGGATTTGAAATTCCCGATACACTTGCATTTGACTTCAAGGTGACAACGGACGAAGGTACGAAAAGAATTGCAAGAAGTGCATTTGAATATGCGAAAAACAACGGAAAAACAAGCGTTTCAATCGTTACCAAGGCTAATATAATGAAAAAGACCGACGGAAAGTTTTCTGCCGTATGTCACGAAATTGCATCGGAATACCCTGAAATAAATACGGAAGAATGGTATGTTGATATTATGAGTGCAAACCTCATAAACGAAGATATCCGCCACAAGTTTCAGGTGTTTGTGCTTCCCAATCTCTACGGCGATATCATAACTGATGAAGCGGCACAGCTTCAGGGTGGTGTCGGCACGGCGGGGAGTGCCAACATCGGAGATAAATACGCTATGTTTGAAGCAATACACGGTTCTGCACCGAGAATGATTGAAGAAGGACTCGGCGACTATGCAAGTCCGCAAAGCATTTTAAAAGCACTTGTAATGCTTCTGCGTCATATAGGTTATCAGGATAAGGCAATGACTCTTGAAAAAGCAATGGATTCTTGCGTAAATGAAAATAAGATTGTTGTGAATGGAAACCCCGAAAACAACACCTGCAAAGAATACACAGATTGTCTTATTGCAAAACTGTAATTAAAAAAGAGATGTGACCGAAAGGTCACATCTCTTTTTTGTTATAATCCAAGTCCAAGCTCTTCTTCGATGCGGAGGAGTCTGTTATACTTACATACTCTGTCTGTTCGCGAAGGCGCGCCCGTCTTAATCTGCCCTGCGTTAACAGCAACTGCAATATCTGCAATCGTAGTATCTTCGGTTTCACCGCTTCGGTGCGAAATAATTGTATTAAAACCACTTCTTTTTGCAAGCTCTATTGCGTCGAGCGACTCGGTAAGTGTG
>JAZREK010000046.1:0-1938 GCA_045660765.1 Clostridia bacterium | reverse complement strand
ATCCTTGAAACGGAAATGTCCCGATTCATCCGATACGGCACCTGCGCCGGTTTCTACAATCAAAATAGCCGCATACGGCAAGTGTTCTTCTGAATATTTCTCAATAACGTGACCACGAATGGTATTACCGTGCTTTACCGGATTATTCTCACCGGCATACACGTTGAGCATTGCGCCCATCACCATGAGCACAAGCCACAAAATATTTTTTTTCATGAATGTTTTTTTAAATGGTTTTTATTGCTTGTTTATTTCTCGATGAATCAGCAATAAAAAGGCGGGGCACGCAAGGAGATGCAATGTGAATGGATGTCCGACAAGGTCCGGGACTTACGCTCACATTCGAGTGTATCAAAGACAGAAAGCGAAACTTCGCCCAAGGTCACAAAGACAGGTTCTGTTCCTGCCCACTCAGACACTTGAGCCAACGTAAGAATCTGGCTCTGAGTATGGGTATGTTCGCTATCGGCAGAAGGGTGAGAGTGTACAATCATCACGCCATTGACATAGTGGACATGGGCAAACATCGTTATGCTTGCCTGATATGCCAAAAACAACGTCAATAGCATCAAAGGAATGAATATATACCGACTCTTCAACATTCTTTTTACCAAATAGGCCGCAAAATTAGTTTATTTATGTTAATCGTGCAAATATGTTCAAGAAAATACCTATATTTGACTAATCTTATAAAAATTAAAGAACATGAAAAAACTTTTACTGACATTATTGGTAGGTATGTGCTGCCTATGGGGAAATGCACAAAACAAGTTCAACCTTTCAGAAGTAAATTCAATCGTTAACTTTGGTATCGACTATTCTTTAGCCAAAGTTTTTGGTGGTAAAGATAGTGGATACCAGTATTGGGTAACATATGCGGATATCAACGAACTCTTTGTATCTAAATCGAAGACATTCGACGTTGGAAAACGATTAGGAATACCGGTAGAAGTGGTTTCCTTACAAGCTGTAAATGAAGTGAACAAGAAAATCAACCCAGATCAAATCATCACTACAGACAATAATTATATGCCAACGGAAGCAGAAATTGCAGAGGCAGTAAAGAAGCTCCCTATTCTTTCTCAAGAAGAAAAGTATGGTATTGTCATGGTATGTTTGTTCATGAACAAAGCAGAAGACCGAGCTACTTATCAGTTCGTAATCTTCAACACCAAGACTAGAGAAATTCTTGAACAATGGACCAGTTCGGGTAAAGCATTGGGCATTGGCTTGAAGAATTATTGGAGTCTTTCCGTGCTGAATGCCATTAAAAAGACGAAATAAAAAGGAAAGGGGAGCCCAACGGACTCCCCTTTTACTTTATGCTTTACTCAACACATAGCAAACCCCTTCTTCGCATTGGAACTGCTTTACCCGTTCATCTCGGATCAACACCAAGATTGCCATACACAATTCCGTGGTACCAAATGCGGTTATTTCCTGCAACTTGGAGAGTGTATATCTGTATCCAGCTTTCATCACTCCCATAATCTTCTCTGCATTCATTGTCATTTTCTTCTTATCCATAGTCTTCATTTTTTAGTTTTTGAATCGTTTAAACTTATAATAGTAACGTCTTTCGTGTTTGAAAGTTCAGCCGTATTTTCTTTTAAGCAAAGATATGGATTTTATACATACGGAATATTGAAGATTCATTAAAGAGTGTGAGGAGTTGTTTTCAGATGAAAAAAAGCCTTAAATGAAAAAAAATCATCCAAACGCTTGCAGATTCAAAAAATAGTCGTACCTTTGCATCGCTTTAGAAAACAAGCACTCTTGAAAAGAGGTTTGGAGAGATGGCAGAGTGGTCGATTGCGGCGGTCTTGAAAACCGTTGTACTGCGAGGTACCGGGGGTTCGAATCCCTCTCTCTCCGCCAATAAGGGTGTAAATCAAGTAATTACGAGATTTACACCCATTTTTACACCCAAAAATCAAG
>JAZREK010000045.1:0-8129 GCA_045660765.1 Clostridia bacterium | reverse complement strand
GCTTCGTCCTGATTCTTTTTATCCGAGACCTGATCCATTACATAAACAGCATCGCCACTATCATGATAGACGGGTTCAAAAAGCGATATAGGTTCCTGAATGGCATCGAGTGCGGTAGCCACCTCTTCAGGAGTTACTTCGATTGCTTTTGCTATTTCCGCGCAACTCGGTTCTCGGTTTTGCTCATTTATCATTTTTTCACGCACGCAAAGTGCCTTGTACGCAATATCACGAAGCGAGCGCGACACCCTGACCGCGTTATTGTCGCGAAGATAACGACGAATTTCACCGATAATCATAGGAACAGCGTAGGTGGAAAATTGTACGTCAAGCTCGGTATTGAAATTATCAATGGATTTTATAAGTCCTATGCATCCTACCTGGAAGAGGTCATCCACATTTTCACCACGATTATTAAAACGACCTATGACGCTCAAAACAAGTCTTAAATTACCTCTTATAAAAGTTTCGCGCGCCTCGAAGTCCCCTTTTTTTATTCTTTCAAAAAGTTCCTTTTTCTCCTGTGCCGAGAGGGTTGGCAGTTTTGATGTATTAACTCCGCAGATTTCAACTTTGTTCACCATAAAAAAGCCTCCATAGGAAAGAATTAGTATAATCTAATCTTTCCCACAGAGGCTTTTTATTATTCAGTTATATTATCCGTTGAGTCGCTTTAAGAGCTCTTCCTGCTGTTTCTCGAAACCGGGTTTGCCAAGGAGTGCAAACATATTCTTTTTGTATGCTTCAACACCGGGCTGGTCAAAGGGATTTACACCTAATACATAACCGCTGATGCCACAAGCCTTTTCAAAGAAATAAATAAGATTACCGAGGCAGTATTCGTCAAGCTTTTCTGCGCGGATTACAAGATTGGGAACATCACCATCTGTATGCGCAAGAAGTGTGCCGTTAAACGCCTGTTCATTTACGAAGCTGAGGTTCTTTCCTGCGAGGAAGTTAAGTCCGTCTACGTTGTCACTATCTTCCTTTATAACGAGGTCTTTTCTTGCATTGTCAAAGAAAAGTACGGTTTCAAACATTGTGCGAAGACCTTCCTGAATATACTGACCCATTGAATGAAGGTCGGACGAGAAATCAACCGCTGCAGGGAAAATACCCTTGTTTTCCTTGCCTTCGCTTTCGCCGAAGAGCTGTTTCCACCATTCAGCAAAATAATGTACCTGAGGCTCGTAATTTACCATAATTTCAATTGATTTACCCTTGCGGTAAAGAGCGTTTCTTGCAGCCACGTATTTATAGCAATCGTTTTCTTCAAGATTGGGGTTTTTGTACTCCTGCATTGCATCATAAGCGCCCTGCATAAGTGCGTCAATGTCAGCACCGCTTGCAGCGATGGGAAGAAGACCAACAGCTGTAAGAACGCTGTAACGACCACCTACATCGTCAGGGACGACAAATGTTTCGTAGCCTTCTTCATCAGCAAGGTTTTTAAGAGCACCTTTTTCCTTGTCAGTTGTTGCAAAGATTCTTTCCTTTGCACCTTCCTTGCCGTATTTTTCCACGAGAAGTTCGCGGAACACACGGAAAGCGATTGCAGGTTCTGTTGTAGTACCACTCTTTGAAATAATATTTACAGAGAAATCAATATCCTTTACCATTTCAATAAGGTCAGCAAGGTAGGTTGAGCTGATTGAGTTTCCTGCAAAGAAAATCTGCACGCCGTCTTCCTTCTGATTTTTGAGGTTGAAGAAATTATGGTGCACCATTTCAATAGCCATTCTCGCACCGAGATAGCTACCACCGATACCGATTACGATAAGAGCTTTTGAATTGCTCTTAATCTTTTCTGCCGCCTTTTTGATACGGGCATATTCTTCCTTGTCATAATTTTCGGGAAGGTCTACCCATCCGAGGAAATCGTTACCGCGACCTGTACCGTTATGAAGCATATCGTGTGCCGCACTGATAGCGGGTGCAAGTGCGCCGATTTCTTCTTTTGAAATAAATTTTTCCGCCTTTGTGTAATCAAATCTGATTTTTGTCATTTTTGATACTCCTTATAAAATTATTTTCTATATCCGTCGGGATTTTTACTCTGCCAATTCCATGCATCCTGACACATTTTTTCTATCCCGCGCTGTGCAACCCAGCCGAGTTCTTCTTTTGCTTTTGTTGCGTCTGCATAGCAGATTGCCGCATCGCCGGGACGCTTGGGTGCAATTACATAGGGTATTTCTACGCCTGATGCTTTTGAAAATGCATCTATGATTTCAAGTACGCTATATCCCTGACCTGTTCCGAGGTTGTAGATATGAACGCCGCTTTCGTTTGCTTTCTTCTCCACCGCTTTAAGATGACCAAGAGCAAGGTCAGTTACATGGATATAGTCACGCACACCAGTACCATCAGGAGTAGGATAATCATTTCCGAAAACATTTACCTTCGGAAGCCTTCCTACTGCAACCTGTGCAACATACGGAAGGAGATTATTGGGAATTCCATTTGGATCCTCTCCGATAAGTCCGCTTTCATGTGCACCGATAGGGTTGAAGTAGCGCAGAAGTACTACGCTCATTTCCTTATCAGAAAGATAAGCATCACTTAACACTCTTTCAAGCATAAGCTTTGTTGATCCATAAGGATTTATTGCGAAAAGCGGTGCGTCTTCCTTAATCGGGACAGTTTCCGGGATGCCGTAAACCGTTGCCGATGAAGAAAATACGATATTTTTAACACCGTGCTCCTTCATAACCTGCAGAAGAATGAATGTGCCCGTCATATTGTTATGATAATATTCAATGGGTTTTTCACAGGATTCTCCCACAGCCTTGAATCCTGCAAAATGAATAACCGCATCAAATTTATTTTCATCAAAAACTTTTGTAAGCGCATCATAATCAAGAATGTCACATTTGTAAAAAGGAACTTTCACTCCCGTAATTTTCTCTACAGCCTCAAGTGATTTTTCACTTGAATTTGAAAGGTTGTCAACTACAACGATTTCGTGACCTGCATTAAGAAGTTCAACACAGGTATGACTTCCGATGTAGCCACTTCCCCCTGTTACAAGAATTTTCATTTTTTTACCTCTCATATATATTATATATTTACTTATATTTTATACTTCCGGAAAATAGTTGTCAAGTAAAACGTTTTCCGTTTTTTCGCACTCAAAAGAAGATGCGTGTGACGTAAAAAACCATAAATTTCAGTGTTTCGACATTTTCCCCTTTTGAGAACACTTGTCAAGTAAAATTTTTAAACTTCACATTTTTTATGTAAACCTATTTTTCGGCATAAATACGCTGTTTGTAATTTTAATTGGTTTACCTGAAATTATTGTTAAAAACTGTTAAAACTGTTGATAACTCTTGTTAATAACCTTGTTTTAGGGGTTTTACCTGTTGAAAACTCGAGTTTCATGTAAAACCTCCGCATATTTTTATGTCAACCTTTGTTTACATAAGAAAAGAATAACAATTTAATTATTGAAACCTAAACTTCGACATAATGAGACAGCGTAATGTGACAAAAAATCCCGCAACCTTATTGGTTACGGGATTTTTCATATTTGTTTAATTCTTTTTCCCTTACAGAGCGTCAATATCTGCCTGTGTTACAAGTTTAACACCATTTTCTGTAAGAATCTTTGCAGCCTTGTCATTATCCTCTACACGAAGGACAACATACGCGTGCTTTCCTGAAATTGTGATAAACGCATAAAGGTACTCAACGTTGATTCCTGTCTTGCTCATAAGCTCTAAAACATTTGAAAGTCCGCCTGCAACGTCGGGGATTTCAACGCCGATAACCTTTGTAATTGAAACAACACAATCGCTCTCGCCGAGGGCTTCCTTTGCCTTTTCAACATTGTCAACTATAAGGCGAAGAATACCAAACTCCTGAGTGTCCGCAACGCTGAGCGCACGAATGCTTACACCCGCATCAGCAAGGCGCTTTGTGATTTCGGCAACTGTACCTGCCTTATTCTCAACAAAAATTGATAACTGCTTTATTGTCATTTTCCCCACTCCTTTTAATTATTATAAAGATTTCTCTTGTCGATTACTCTTACTGCTTTACCTTCACTTCTCACGATTGATTTAGGCTCAACAATTCTTACAAGAGCTGAAATACCAATCATAGATTTAAGAGCTTCGTTAATTTCTTTTTCAATCTTGGAAAGCTCGTTAATCTTATCAGAGAAAAGTTCAGGAGTCATTTCAACTTTTATCTCAATAGTATCGCTTGCCTTTTCGCGGTCAACGATAATCTGATAGTTACTTGTAAGTCCCTTCTTAAGAAGAACTTCTTCAATCTGTGACGGGAATACATTTACGCCCTTTACGATAAGCATATCGTCGCTTCTGCCCATGGGCTTCGCCATTTTGACATGGGTTCTTCCGCAGGAGCACTTTTCACGAGTAAGGACACATATATCCTTTGTACGATAGCGAATCATCGGGAACGCTTCCTTGGTGATACATGTAAATACAAGTTCGCCCTTCTCCCCTTCGGGAAGAACTTCGCCTGTTTTGGGGTTTATGATTTCAGCGATGAAGTGGTCTTCGTTTATGTGCATGCCATTTTGTGCACTACACTCAAACGCTACACCGGGACCGCTGATTTCAGTAAGGCCGTATATATCATAAGCCTTGATGCCAAGTCTTGACTCAATATCCTGACGCATTTCCTGTGTCCATGCTTCTGCGCCGAAGATACCTGCCTTGAGTTTGATCTGATCCTTTATGCCCTGTTCCTCGATGCTTTCTGCAAGGTACTGCGCATATGAAGGTGTGCAGCAAAGGATTGTTGACTGAAGGTCACACATAAACTGAAGCTGACGTTCAGTATTACCTGATGACATGGGAAGAGTAAGACAGCCTACCTTGTGAGAACCACCGTTAAGTCCTGCACCACCTGTAAAAAGACCATAGCCGTAACCTACCTGACAAACGTCACCCTTTGTTCCGCCTGCTGCAACGATTGCTCTCGCACAACAATCTTCCCAAAGGTCTATATCATTCTGGGTGTAGAATGCAACTACTCTTTTTCCTGTTGTACCGCTTGTGGACTGAATACGCACGCACTCTGAAAGAGGCTTTGATAAAAGTCCGTAGGGATACGCTTCACGAAGGTCGTCTTTTGTAAGGAAAGGAAGCTTGTAAAGGTCGTCTCTGCCCTTGATATCATCGGGGGTAACGCCCTTTTCTTCCATAAGTTTTCTGTAGTATTTATTATTCTCGTAAACGTGCTTTACTGTTTTTACGAGTCTTTCACTCTGCCATGCGCGAATTTGCTCATGCGAGGCAGTTTCAATTTCTTTCTGGTAATAGTTTCCCATTGTTTACATCTCTTTTCAATAATTAGTTATTATAACGATTTTAGATACCCATTGACCAGTTTGGAGTAATCCTTTTTACGATTTCATCGGTAAGATACATCCACCCTCCGGTGCCGTCTATTACTTTTTCTACATAGTAGTAGTCGTCTCCGTTCCAATACCTGATTACGACTGAATCATATCGTTTTATTTCGAAACCGTTGTCCGAATAATCAATATGAGACCATTCACTTCCATAGTACATTTTGTAAGTTCTGTATTTTGCAAGTTCGTAATAAGGAGGGATAATCTCTTCAATGACACAGTCATCGGTACACATAAAGTTACGTATAATTGTAACTGATGTCATTTTACCGCTTTTCGACTTTTGGGTCGATTCCAGGGCAAATGTCGCTTTACCAGTAAATTCTATCCCTGCATTTTCATCTGTATACGGGGCATCAAGCTCGCTCAGGTCAGGAGATAAATTCCATTTGTATTGAGTCCATGTTCCGTCACCGTTGCATCTGAATATCTTTATATTATATTCGCCGTACTTTTCACCATCTACAATGACAAGGTCCAGTTTTCCGTCTGCAGTATTCATATCACAAGCAATAACCTGATCAAGTTCATATTCATCTGCAACATCGGTGCCGGGGCCTACATACTCTTCTTTCCCGTCCACAATTATTCGAAGAATTGATTCTCCATCCACGAATTCATTTACAACTTCAATATATTCGTCAACGCCATCAAGGTCAATATCAAAATATTCTCCACACTTGTTTGCGTTCTGAGAGCCATAGCTACTAAACAGGCATTCCATTCTCAGATCAAGCATTTCAAGTTCTGTTTTAGGCTTATCAACCAACCACGCCATTGCAAGACGATCCTTTGCATCCCATTCGTAGCCGTCCATCGCTTTGCCGAATTCGTCAATGGTAATCATAGTTTTGCCGTTAACGTTGAACGATTTTACAAGAGTGCCGTTAACATAGGTCTTGATATCGGTATAAAGCACGTCGGTATAAAATTCGCCGACTTCTTTGTTCTCGTAATAAACTCTTGGTGCATTAAATGTGTTGCCTTGTGATTTAGTAATGTTGAGACTTCTTGTAGTTTCATCAAAAGTCACATCGCAACAATAATCACGAAGGTCTTCTGCCACGATAACTGCATATCCGTCCACGACATAGCAAGATATCGGATAGTTATTTACATATGCATAAATATCAGTGTACAGCGCCTCGCTGATTTTGTCGCCTACATTTGCCGCACATACTCCCGTTGTAAGAAGTATTAAAAGCAAACTTGTGAGAAATAAAACTTTTTTCATTTAAATCGCCTCTTTTAATGATTGTAACCGAGTTCAAATGCCTTTTTATTAAGTTCTACGAACTTGGGAGCAACCGATTTTTCAATAGCCTCAATCCACTTGTCATAGCTGATGTCAAAGTATTTTGCAAGGCGTGCCATAAGAACGATATTAACCGCCTTTGCACTTCCTGCCTGTTCAGCGAGTGAAAGTGCATCAAGAGCATCTACAAATGCACCCTTTTCAGTAATTGTATCAAGTACATCAGCAGGATACTGTGCCGCGCCGATAATTACGGGCATGGGGTCAATCTGCTGTGTGTTAACGATGATTTTACCGTCTTTCTTAAGGCATGAAAGCCATCTTGCAGCTTCGATTTTTTCAAATGAAACGATGAAGTCTGCCTCGCCCTCTTCAATGATGGGAGAGTAAACCTTTTCGCCGTAGCGCACATAAGTAACAACGCTACCGCCACGCTGACTCATACCGTGAACTTCCGAAACCTTTACATCGTAGCCTTCGTCAACGAGAAGTCTGCCGAGAAGTTTACTTGCAAGGAGTGAGCCCTGTCCGCCAACGCCGACAATCATAATATTTTTTGTTTCCATTACTCCTGCACCTCGCTTTCAATTGCTCCGAAGGGACAAAGTCCGCTACATACATTACAGCCTACGCAAAGAGTCTTGTCAATTACAGCCTTGCCGTCGTGCATACTGATTGCAGGACAACCGAATGACATACACTTTTTACAGCTCTTACACTTGTCTTTATTTACTACAACAGGTGCCTGGGGCTTAACATACTTAAGAAGTACGCAGGGACGTCTTGAGATAATAACTGAAGGTTCGTCAGCCGCGAGTTCTTCCTTAAGCACTCTTTCACATTCTTTAAGGTCGTAGGGATCAACTACTGTTACGCGGTTGATACCAACGCTTCTGCAAAGTGTTTCAAGGTCAATTTTTGATGCAGGATCACCCTTGATATTATAACCTGTTGTGGGGTTCTGCTGATGACCTGTCATACCTGTGATAGAATTATCAAGAATGATAACAGTTGAGTTTGAACCGTTGTATGCAACGTTGATAAGACCTGTTACACCACTGTGCATAAATGTTGAGTCACCGATTACGCAAACGCTCTTCTTTTCGCTGTCTTCGCCGCCTGCTTTGTTAAAGCCGTGAAGACCTGAAATTGAAGCACCCATACAAAGAGTTGAATCAAGTGCTGTAAGCGGAGGCATTGCGCCGAGTGTGTAACAACCGATATCACCGAGAACTGTTACCTTGTTCTTCGCAAGAACGTAGTACATACCACGGTGAGGACAACCTGCACACATCATCGGAGGACGCATGGGAATTTCCATACCGAGGTCGTATACCTTCTTCGCTTCCTTTTCCATAGCGGCTGCGATTGTTTTCTGTGAGAATTCACCGATAAGGCTGAAGAGTTCTTTACCAACAACATCTACGCCGATATTTTTACAATGTGATTCGATGATGCCGTCAAGTTCTTCGATAACATACACCT
>JAZREK010000044.1:0-3326 GCA_045660765.1 Clostridia bacterium | reverse complement strand
TGCAAAGAATGTAATCTGCATATTCGGTGACTATGACGCAGAGGTCACACCCGTTCCCATTCCGAACACGGTAGTTAAGCTCTGCAGTGCTGATGATACTTGGTGGGAAGCCGCCTGGGAAAGTAGGTCGTCGCCGGAACTGAAAAGAGCAAGTCAAAAGACTTGCTCTTTTTTCTTTTACAAATTTAACATACAGCAATTCTTTGTTCGGAACGGTCACTCCGTTCCCATTTCTCCACGGTAAGAGTCTTAAAAACCTATCCCTGTGCACAATCTATACTTGCTAAATTTCCGCATTTGCGACTTGTCGGTCTTGTAATATCACCATATTACTACGCCCTTACGCACCGCAACTGCGAAAATTTTTCTGCGTATATATCGCACTCGGGAACAGGTTTTCAAGACCGCTCTGCAGTGCTGATGAACCTCTCGGGAAGCCGCCTGGGAAAGTAGCGCATCGCCGGAACAGAAAAAGAGTAAGTCAAACGACTTGCTCTTTTTTCTTTTGAAAATCAACATATAAAAATATGCGAAATATTTTTCATTATCCTATTGCATTTGGCTTTGTAGTTTGCTAAAATGACTGTTGGAGAAGGTGAAATCTATGCTTTTATTATTCAGTTTGTATTTTGTGGCGCATCTGATGATGCGTTTTTTCACCGTAAAGTATGGCAAAAGTTCAAAGGGTTTTTTCGCCGTTGCAAGTTATAGTATTGTAACATCTGCTATTGCGGTAATTTTCTTTTTGACGGCGACGGGATTTGCGCCTTTGATTAACAAGGTGACGCTTATATATGCCGTGATAATTGCGTCAGTTGCGGTAGTGTCGCAGTATTGCAGTATTATCGTATATCGACATATGAACATTCTCGATACGGGAATGATACATAGTAGTTTTGTGCTTGTGCTGACATTTTTTATCGGTGCAAGTATGTACAACGAAAAGCTTTCCTGGATTGCCGCTGTCAGAATGGTTCTGGCAATGCTTTCAACCGCTCTTCTTTTTCTGTCAAAAGGAAATAAAAAAGAGGAGCCGCGAAAGAAAAACAGCTTAAAAGGGTATCTCTTATGCACCATGATGATAATTGTGGATATACTCTTCACAATTCTTGTGAAAAATTTTGCTATGTTGAGTATTCCGCATGATGAAAGTTCGTGCTTTATGCTGGTGAATGTGTTCACTCTTGTTTTTTCTGTTATTCTTTGTTTGGTGCTAAAAAAAGGAAACCCCGTAGAAATTCTGAACGAATTAAAAGCGGTTGGAGTTAAGAACTATGGTTACATAGCGCTAATTACGCTTGGGTCAAATATGCAGTCGCTGTCAACAGCTTGGATTCACGCTATGAAAAACTCTGTTGTTATATTTACCCCGCTGACAGCTGCGACGGACGTTATAGTTCAGGTAATCGTGTCAAAAGTAGCGGGAAAGGAAAAAATCCCGATTCTCGCGGTGTCGCTTTCGCTTTTGTCTGCGGCGTTATCATTTTTCGGTTAAATAAAAAACAGGTCGTGAACGTCTTTCGCGACCTGCTTTTTATTATGAAATTATATAATGAGATAGCACATAAACTGCCCCGTCCCCAAACTGTGTAGCAGTTATTTTAATAAATCATCCACCGATATATCAAAAATCTTTGAGAATGCGACGAGTTCAATGTCGGTTACAAATCTTTTTCCGCATTCAATTCTTTGGATTGCATTTTTGTCTACGTCCAGACCGGCTAATTGCAATTTATCCGCTAAAATTCTTTGAGATATTTTCATTTCTTTTCGTAATTCCGCAACTTTTTTGCCACAAATATTATTTGAACCATCTAGACTTTTGTTTATAAACATAAATTCTCTCCTTTTTGACATTTAGTGCTTGTCAGTATGAAGATTATATGTTATAATCAAATAAAAAATGACATTTACTAAATGTCAAAATATGTTTTCTGTGAAATGTATTTTATCGTTGAGTTCAAATTGGGAGGTGAGAGGGGCTGGCTTCAAGAGCGAGAATAGCGATAAAAACAAAAGAAAACGATAAAAAAAAGAAAAGGAGTTTTTTATTATGGCACCTGGCATATCAGCAATTTTAACTTTGTTACTTACTATTGTGGCGATAATTCTCATTTATATCAATGTTATGAAGGAAGATTCTACACATTCTCCCGTTGCGAAAGAACTTCATGGCTTTTTTAATTTCAAAAAGCTTTGGATTGAATCATTTATCAGATTCTGTTATGTTTTGAGTACGGTTTTCACTGTGGTCTATGGTGTACTTTCCATAATTACAGATAACGGAATAACGTTTTTCGGAAGTATCGGAATTATTTTGCTCGGCGTTTTTGGAATCCGCCTTATCTTCGAGATTTATATGATGTTTATCCTGCTTGTTAAAAATGTGATTCAGATAAACAATCGTCTTGAGCAGCAGGAGCATAAGCTCGACAATTGGTTTAAGAAACCTGAACAGCCTCAATACCAGGCACAGTCGGCACAGTCTCAGCAGTAATAAAAATGTTATATATAAAAAGAACAAGGCATTGCCTTGTTCTTTTTATTCTATTCCAAAAAAGTTTTTTGCGTTTTGGGTTGTTGCTTCGATAACCTGCTCTACGGGAATTTCTTTAATTTCAGCGATTTTTTCCGCTACATAGTGGATGTAGAGCGAACTGTTACGCTCGCCACGGTGCGGAGTGGGGGAAAGGTAAGGGCTATCCGTTTCAATAACGAGGCTTTCAAGCGGAATGTATTTTACCGCCTCAACAGTCCTAACATTATTCTTGAATGTGACCGTACCGCCGATTGCGATTGTAAGCCCCATATCAAGAACTATTTTCGCCGTTTCCTTACTCTCGCTGAAGCAATGCATCAATGCGCCACCGCCTTTGTACTCGCTTTTTAATATGTCGAGCACGTCGCGACATGCGTCGCGACAATGAATTACAAAGGGGAGATGCATTTCGTCTGCAAGTGCAATCTGCCTTGCAAACGCTTCCTTCTGCACCTCGCGGTCAGTGTATTTATGGAAATAGTCAAGACCGATTTCACCGATTGCCTTAACGCAAGGGTGCTTTGCAAGCATCTTTATACCGTCAAGACTTCGGTCGTTCATATCAAAGGTGTGGTTGGGGTGTATGCCTGCCGTAGCGTAGAGAAAATCATATCTTTCGGCAAGGGCGATACACCTTTTCGTAGTTTCAACGTCACAACCTGCGTTTATGATATAGCCGACACCGTTTTCCTTCATTTTTGAAAGGATTTCGTCGCGGTCGGCATCAAATTTTTTGTCGTAATAATGCGCGTGGGTATCGAACAGCATCAGCAAACTTCACTTCCCA
>JAZREK010000043.1:0-39994 GCA_045660765.1 Clostridia bacterium | reverse complement strand
TCTTGGATTTTGCCATCAGTTTTCTCCTCCTTCCGCAAGAAGCTCAGCTATTCTGAGCTCTGCATTATCACGGGTTTGGCCGTACTGTGCCTTGGGAGCGACATAAACAACAGCCTTTTTGATGTTTTTGGGAAGCCAGCTGTCACCGAAGGTTATGCCGCTTTCGTTCGGAGCTTCCATATAGAATTCGCTGAGGTTTGAACAGTTGTAGAAGGCAAAGCTGCCGATTTCTCTGACGGATTCGGGGATGAACATAACGGGCTTCATGCTCTGACAGTAGCTGAATGCATCCGAGCCGATTTTTTCAAGTCCGTCAGGGAGGGTAACGAGAGCGATTTTTTCGCATTTAAAGAATGCCATATCGCCGATTTCTTTAAGCGTTGAGGGTATGCTGATTTGTGTCAGAGTATTGTTCTTATAAAAAGCACAGGAGCCGACTCTTTCAACACCCTCGGGGATTGTGTAAGACGTATCCTCTTTCATAATGGGATAGACGAGCAGTTTTTTCATATCCTTGCTGAAAAGCACGCCGTCAACTGAAGTGAAGTGTTCGTTACCTTCGTCAACCTCAATTGACTTGAGCTCCTTGCAGTAGAAAAACGATGTTTCGTCGATATGTCTGACATCTTTTCCGATATGAATCACCTCAACGTATTCGTCGGTATTCATCGTGAAATTGCCTACTGCCGAAACGGGCTTTGATTCGTCGGGATTGTTGCCGTTATCATCACGGACGTAGTCGATATATACTTCTTTTGTGGAGTTGTTGCCGTTAAAGCCGAATAAGACCCAGCCCTCGTTACCCGCAACTTCGTCTATCGCAGTCTGATATTCGTATTCAAACGGAGCTCTTGCCATAGAAATAAAAGAAATGGTAACGGATGCGGCAATAAACGCCACAAGAACAATTATAAAGGTTGCCTTTTGCCAAGCTTTCAATCTTACCAACTCCTGCTTAAATTATTTATAAAATAAATATAACACAGCAACTTGCATAAATCAATACAATGCTATGTAAAAATTTTATTAAACTTGTTTAATTGATGTTTGATTTTTTTGTCTGATGAAAGTCTGATGTTAAACCCCCTGACGGATTTTTATATCCGTCAGGGGTTGGTTCTGCAAAAATGTTCTGTCGTTTGAGTGATTCTGTATATTTCATTTTTATTGACACCGAAAACACGCGGAGGTATAATTTTTTATATGCAAATAATTTCGGAGTTGTAGAAATGAAACGAATTTTATCTTATCTTAGGCCCTTCCGTCTGAGGATGCTCGTCGGCTTTTTAATCAAGGTCACGGGTACTATGGCGGAGCTTGTTTTACCGTACATTTTAACATATATTCTCGAGGATGTAATCACCGAGCTCAACGTCGGAAAGGTTGTTGCCTACGGCGGAGTTATGGTGTTTTTTGCCGTTGTAGCGTGTCTCGGAAATATTATCGCAAACCGTATGGCGGCAAGAGTTACGACAAATTTCTCAAAGGCGATGCGAAAGGAGCTTTTTGAAAAAACGCTCTATCTTTCGTCTGCCGATACTGACGCTTTTACAATTCCGTCGCTTGAATCGAGAATCACAACCGATACGTATAATGTTCATAACTTTATCGGTATGATGCAAAGAATGGGCGTGCGGGCACCGATTCTTCTTCTCGGCGGAATCTCGCTCACTCTGATTATGGACAGCGTACTGGCTCTTGTTATGATTGCAACTCTGCCGATAATCTTCATAACGGTTTACGGCATTTCCCGAAAGGGTGTACCGCTTTATACCCGTGTGCAAAAGTCCGTCGACAGTATGGTTCGTGTTGCGAGAGAGGACACTCAGGGAATCAGAGTTATCAAAGCTCTCTCAAAGAACGAACACGAAAACCGCAGATACGATAAGGTCAATGCAGAGCTTTCCCGACAGGAGAGACATGCGGGCACGATTATGGGTATAGTGAATCCCGCAATGACACTTCTTATGAATCTCGGTATTGCCGCCGTTGTTGCGGTTGCGGCACTCAGAGTGGATAAGGGTTTGTCCTCACCTGCAACGGTTATTGCATTTATGCAGTATTTTACCCTTATTTCTATGGCGATGATGTCGCTTTCAAGAATGTTTGTTATGTATACAAAATGTGCGGCTTCCGCCAACCGAATTGCAGAAGTGCTCGACACTCCCGATAAGTTCGATGTTGTCGAAGATAACGGCAAAAACGACGGTATACATATTGAGTTCGACAACGTATCGTTCTCATATTTAGGTAAAAAGAACAATATTCAGAACCTATCACTCTCACTCAAAAAAGGCGAAAGACTCGGCATTATCGGTGCAACGGGCAGCGGTAAATCGACATTTATAAAGCTGTTACTTCGTTTTTATGAGCCCGATTCGGGTGAAATTCGTATAAACGGAAAAGATATCAGGTCCTACAACCGTGAACAGCTGACATCGATGTTCGGCGTTGCATTGCAGAATGATTTTATTTATGCCGACACAATCGAGGAAAACATCCGTTTTGGCAGAGATATCTCAAGAGAAGATATAATCAAAGCCGCCAAAACTGCACAGGCTCACGATTTCATAACAGCCACATCGGACGGCTACTCCTATATGCTTTCATCAAAGGGAACAAACCTTTCGGGAGGGCAAAGGCAGAGGGTGCTCATTGCGCGTGCGATTGCATCCAAACCCGAAATACTTATTCTTGACGATTCATCCTCGGCACTCGATTACAAAACCGATGCAAATCTTCGAAAAGCACTTGACGAGGATATGTCAGCTTCAACTGTTATCACCGTCGCACAGAGGGTAAGCTCGGTAAAAAGCTGTGATCATATCATTGTGATTGAGGACGGTCAGGTTATCGGTCAGGGGAAGCACGAGCACCTGCTCGAAAACTGTGCCGAGTACCGCGAAATCAGCGAATCCCAGATGGGAGGTGCCTTCGTTGAGTAAGAAAAAAGAAAACAGCACAGCACATAAAAGAGACAATAAAGGCATTATGATAAGGCTTGGCGGATATGTAATCAGCCAGTGGCATCTGTTTATCCCTGCGGTAATTTTTACTTTGCTGTCAAATCAGCTTTCTTTGCTCGGTCCGCGTTATTCGGGTGCGGCTATTGATGCAATCGAATCCGTATCGGGTGTGGATTATCCCGTTGTGTGGGAAAATGTTATCAAAATGATAATCTGTTACTCAGTATCTGCCGTGCTTTCCTACATTCTTGCGGTTGTTATGATTCACCTGAGTCAGAAAATCACCTATAAAATGAGAAAAGAGCTTTTCGAAAAGCTCAACACTCTGCCCGTCGGGTATTTTGATACCCACTCAACGGGCGATATAATCAGCCACCTGTCATACGACATCGACACTATCAACAGCACACTTTCGCACGACCTCGTGCAGGTAATGACGAGCGTTTATACGGTTGTCGGTTCGCTTATATTTATGTGGCAGATTTCAAAGGTAATGCTCCTGATTTTTGTATTCACGGTTCCTGTTTCAATTCTATTCACCCGTTACCGTTCAAAAAAGGTAAGACCCTTGTTCCGTGCAAGGTCGAAAAAGTACGGAGAACTCAACGGATATGCGGAGGAAATGCTTTCGGGGGCAAGAACAATTGAAGCCTACGGAAGACAGGATGTTATTTCGGCACGCTTTAATGACCGCAACGAGGATGCGATGAACGCCTACTACAATGCGGAATATAACGCGGCATTGCTGTTCCCGACGATCAACCTTATCAACAATATTTCGATAGCTCTGGTGGCAATTTTCGGCGGAATTCTGTATATGTATTCACAAAGCGGAACGGTTGCGGCAGGCACAATGTTCTTTATCTCTCTCGGCGGTGTTGCACAGTTCGTTCAGTATTCCCGCAAGTTTGCAGGGCCTATCAATGAGTTTTCAAATATTCTGCACGAATTCCAGTCCGCATTTTCTGCAGCTGAACGTGTTTTCAGAATTCTGGATGAAGAGCCTGAGCCTGTCGATTTGCCGGATGCGAAGGATTTTAAGGAAGTCGAAGGGGATGCGGAGCTCGACGATATCACATTCGGCTATACTTCCGAAAAAACGATCCTCAAAAACGTTTCGGTTACCGCATCCAAAGGACAGACCGTGGCAATCGTAGGACCCACAGGTGCAGGCAAGACAACGATTATCAACCTGCTGATGAGGTTTTATGACCCGCAGTCGGGCGAGATACGGATTGACTCCAACCCCGCACTTAAGATAAAACGCTCGGATTTGCGCCTTGCATTTACTATGGTTCTGCAGGACACGTGGCTTTTCTACGGCACGGTTTATGACAACATCGTTTACGGAAAAGAGAACGCAACAATGGAACAGGTAAAAGCGGCAGCAAGGGCGGCGAAGATTGATTCATATATTGAAAGTCTGCCCGACGGCTATAACACCGTACTTTCCGATGACGGTGTAAACATATCCAAGGGGCAGCGACAGCTCATTACGATTGCCCGTGCGTTCCTTTCGGATGCTCCGATGCTTATTCTTGATGAAGCGACATCGAACGTTGACTCAAGAACAGAGATTCAGATTCAGAGTGCGATGAACGACCTTATGGAAGGTCGCACCTGCTTTGTTATCGCGCACCGTCTTTCGACCATACAGAATGCCGACACGATTCTTGTTGTCAGGGGCGGAGAAATCACCGAGCAGGGCACTCACGATGAGCTCATAAAGCTCGGCGGATTTTACAGTACACTCTACAACTCACAGTTTTCATAAATTAAATCGGTTATAGTCCGTTTAACAATACAACCTTACTAAAACAAAACCACCCGAAAACCTGATGGCTTTCGGGTGGTTGATTTGTCTGGTATTATTCCCACTCAATCCCGATAACTTTAACTTAAACACTTTTGTATGGGTATTTTTACACGTGTTATCGGAATTGTTCAGATTATCCAAAGAATATGGACTATCAAGATTTTTGTTGTCAGTATGTTGTCACGCTGACAACGATATTATAACAGATACTACAGCGAATTTCAATATATTGATTCAAAACGTCCCGACATCACAGTAGAAATGATGTCGGGTTTATTGGTTAATATGTCAATATAATAAGTCTGTAAAAAGTTTTATAATATTTTTACATTTTTTATGTCACAAATCGCATTTTGGCTGACTACTAAACAGAAGGAGGTGTATACGGTGGAAGAAAATATGTCTGTTGAACAGTTCATCAACGACTGTTACGAGAAATATTACCAAAGTCTTTTTAAATACTGCCGTGTGCGTCTCGGTGAGTTCAGCGAACACGCGGAAGATTGTGTACAGGATGCGTTCGTCATACTTCAACGAAAACTTACTGAAGGCGAAAAGATAGAACAACCGAGAGCGTTTCTTTACAGAACAGCGGATAATTTCGTCAAACGGACGACAGAGCAATATATTAAGGAGCGTACGCGGACGGTCGACCTTGATACAGCAGAAAACACACCTGCACCACCGATAATATCCGACGATTTTGATTATGATGAATTCGCACGGATTCTTATAGCTACCCTGACTCAGCAAGAGCAGGAGCTATACATACTAAAATATGTACAACGAAAATCGCTGAAAGAAATTGCAGAAATGCTTGGAATTCAACCGACAGCCGTTGCCAAACGGGTATCAAGGCTACGGCAACATATAAAAGATTTGATTTACGACAACGATTTATTTGAATGAGGTGATACCGTGAACAAGATTATGATAAACAAAACAATTCTCGAAGAGATTCTTGACGAAAATACATTGAAAAACGAAATCGCAGAACTCATAAACAACGTTATTGATGAGGAGCTTGTCAAGGAAGACCCTGACTGTGACTTGATCGACGAATGTATAGATATCCTCGACAATCTCGAAAACGACGATTACTCAAATGTTATCCCGTTTGTAAAGAAAGCCTATAAGGGCAGAATCAATAAGAAAGTATGGAGCATACTTGTTGCGTGTGCAATTATTCTTGCAGCTTCAATAGGTACGGTTGCGGTCGGCTACACGGTAGAAAAAATCCGCGAAGAGCTTGAAGCCAAAACAGCAACGACCACTACCACAACAACCACAACGACGACAGCTACAACGACTACTCAAACAACCGTTGCAATCACTCCGCAGAAACTTCTGCTGACCTTTGATTCATCATTCAAGGATGAGTATATAGTCGGCGAAAAGTTCAACCCGAACGGGATTTTTGTGAAAGTCGAAATGTCTGACGGTTCTGTCAGAGTGCTTTCTGCCGATGAATATGAAATCATTACTGACAAAAACTTCGGCAAAACAGAAAAATATGAAACCGTTACGGTCAGATATCGGAATTTCACCGAAACCTTCACAGTGAGAGTTCTTCGTGATGAAGACACAAAAGTTCTCAACTCAATTTATGCCGCGTTCCCCGATGATTTTAATTTCAGAACGGATGATATCAACAACATCGACCTGAGTGCTATGGAGGTCTATGCAGTTTATAGCGACAAGACGGAAGAAAAGTTGGGCAAAAGTGATTACACCATTGAAACAGAAATTCTTCCCGACGGAAAAACGGCATTCATAACAATTCGTTACGAGTCGGTTTATGCTCAGTTCGGCATAAAGGAAAGGCAATAAGGTGCGAATATGAACAAAACTTTTTCTAAAATACTTTCACTTATTCTGACAGTAGTTTTGACTGCCGGAATCGTGAGCGTTAATACAGTTGTAGCAGATGCCGAAGCTCTTGTCAGCGGTGACTGGCAGTACAGCATCAGCGAGCTCAACGGTCTTATAATTATCGAAGGCTATACGGGTGCGGATACGGTTCTTGAAATTCCGTCAGATATCAACGGTAAAGCCGTAACTGAAATCGGCTCCGATGCATTTAAAAACAACGGAACAATAACAGAGGTTACAATTCCGTCAAGCGTTAAATCAATCCGTAATGATGCTTTCAGCTATTGCGTTTCTCTCCGAAAGGTAAACCTTTCCGAAGGTCTTACTGAAATCCATACGGCTTTTGTCGGTACAGCGGTTGAAAGTGTTACAATTCCGTCAAGTGTAAAATACCTTTCCGAGGATGCTTTTGCAGACGGTGCAATCAAGAAAATCATAGTTGAAGCCGAATATGTAAGTGTGCTGAGTATGTGGCACGTTGCAGACAATCCTATCCCTGAAGGTGCCGAAATCATTTTTAAAGGGATTCCTAAAGTAAGCACAGACTTGGATCTCAGAAACAATAGCTTTAACTCCTACCGCAAGGACGGGAACTATTGCTACCGTCCCGATTATGCGGGCGAAACTCCTGAAATACACATCAGCGGAGATTATACATATTCGCTCGATTCGGGTAATGCAACAATTGTCCGTTACAACAATTTCACAGCGGAAGAAATTATTATGCCCGATACTCTTGACGGCTATCCCGTTACCTCTATCGGTGACTTTGCCTTTTCAGCGGCTTCGTCCGTCGGCGCAAGCTGGGGCAATACAACTATCTCATATACATACAATTACAAGAAAATTACCTTGTCTGAGGGCGTGAAAACAATCGGCAGATACGCCTTTGCGGAGAACAAAAACCTGCAGGAGGTAATTCTTCCCGAATCGTTGACTGACTTCGACTACTGCACATTTATGAACTGCAAAAACCTTGCAGCGGTCAATATCCCCGAAGGTATCGATACTCTCCCTGACTATCTGTTCAGCGGATGCACAAAGATTAAAAGTCTTAATTTACCCGACGGTATAAAAATAATCTGCGACAATGCAATCAGCATCACTTCTGCAGATTCATTGCCCGACGGCATTGAATACCTCGGCAAGGAGCTTTTTACAAGCTGTCAGGCTGAAACGGTTACTCTTCCTGAAAATCTTAAAACAATACGCGGTACATTTTATAAGATGCCGAACCTCAACGAGATTATCTTTAACGGCTCTTTGCAGGAAATCGGAGAAAAAACTTTCTATGGCTGTAATTCGCTGACGGAATTTTCAATTCCTGACAGCGTAACTGTAATCGGCAACAGCGCTTTCCAACAGTGCGCAAATCTCCAAAAGGTACATATGTCCGAAAACGTGACGCACATTCCTTTCCGTGCGTTTATGAACTGCACTTCGCTTACGGATTTTGAGTGGCATGCCGAAAAGCAGACTGTGGAAGACAGCGCATTCAGGGGCTGTCCGTTGGTGAGCTTTGACTTTTCAAAATCTCAGGGTATTGATTACGGCGCATTCAGCGAAACGGGTATCGAAAAGGCGAAAATCGGTCAGCCTGAATATGATGACGGACTTAAAATCAGCATCGGTGCGCAGAGCTTTATGTCCTGCGGCGAATTGCAGACAGTTGCTCTCGGCGGTAATGTTGACGAGATCGGCTCAAGAGCATTTGCCGATTGCGAAAACCTCGAAACGGTTGTTATTTCAGATTCCGTCGAAAGAATTGCAGAAGATGCCTTCGACGGCTCGGACAACGTAACGATTTACTGCTTTGCTGATTCTTATGCAGAAACCTTTGCAGTAGAAAACAGAATCAAAGTCACAACCCTCGTGATTTCACCTATCCCGAATCAGACCTACACCACAAAGAAAATCGAACCCGAGCTGACAATTTCAATGTCCTCTCAGACTCTTACGAAAAATGATTATACAGCAGAGTATTACAATAATATAAACGTCGGCACGGCGAATGTTATCGTATCGGGCAAGGGCGACCTTGATATGCTCGTTACGAAAGCGGATTTTGCGATTGTTGCGAAGAGCATAACCGACGTACAGATTTCGCATATTCCGTCGCAGAGCTATGATAATGCCGCCGCAATCAAGCCCGATGTTACAATTAAGTATAACGGCGTAAAGCTCAAAAAGGGTACGGACTACACTCTTTCGTATGAGGATAACCATTCTGTCGGAACGGCAACGGTAAAAATCAAGGGCATCGGCAATTATAAAGGCACGGCAACGGTTAATTTTGAGATTGTTGATGAAGAAGAAAGCGGAATCAGACGATTCTTTAATGCTATTGCCGATTTCTTCATAATGGCATGGAATTGGTTTATCGGTTTGTTCGCATAAGTTGATTGTATATATCGCCTCCCTTGCCTAAAGGGAGGTGGATTTTGCGAAGCAAAAGACGGAGGGATATTATATAAACGTCACCAACCCTCACATATTCACTATTATTTTTTAAAATATCCTCCCGTCACGGCTATGCCGTGCCACCCTCCTTTAGGCAAGGAGGGCAAAGAACTATTTGCGGTCGCGCACGGTAGGGCGGTGGCTTGCTGCCACCGAAAACTGCAACTCAAATAAAAAATTTTGAAAAATTTCAAAAATTTTATGTCACAAATCGCGTTTTGGCTGACTACTAAATGAAGACACAAAATAATGAGGTGGTTCTTTATGCTTTAGTCATCCGAAAATAATCAAATAAATTGTAAAGGAGAATTTGTTATGAAAAGAGTTTTATCTATATTTTTAGCACTGATAATGATACTTTCAATCGGCACGGTCGGTGTTTCAGCTGCCGGTAATAATAAAATAATAATTTCAGCTGATGTTTATCACGCAAGAAAAGGTGACTATGCATACTTCCCTGTATATTACGATTGTGAAACTGCATACAGTGAATACGCTGACAGTGATGAAAATTCAAGTACAAAAATAATTCTTCCGTTTTTGTATAATGATCATCTTATAAAACCTGTTGAGGCAATACCGTCGGAACAGCTTTATAATATCGGAGGAACTGTTGAAATTATAAAAACGGACAAATATGTATATGAAGGAACAGATTTTCCGTATATTCATGTAGAGGTTAATTTTGACGGTTGTACAGATTTTGAAAATGATGTGTTTTTCAATGTTAAATTTGAAGTTATCAGCGAAAACTTTTTTGATGAATACGGCCGTCTGGATATGGGTGGTCTCTTTGACGACTTCTACCTTGTGGACGACGATAATGTGATGACATATCAACTTTCGGAATGGAAAATTAACAAGAGTAATGGTGAAGTGAAAGATATATCTTTATATGTAACTAATAATTCGGTTTCTCAGTTTATCAGTGGTACTTATGATGATCTTTTGCTCAAAGGCTACGAACCCTTCATTCCTCCGGTTGAAAAAGGCAAGCTCACCGCTGACACAAAGTTTGAAAGCGGAGAGACTTATTATATCAACAACTATGAAGATTTTAAAACCTTCATCGACCTTATCAATGCAGGTCAGACGGGTCAGGGCTCAAAGTTTGAGCTGACTTCGGATATCATCATCAATCACGGCAAATTCAGCCTTGATGTAAACAATGAGCCGCTCTATGTCGGATATCCGATAACCAAGAACACGAAGCTCATCGAATGCGAATCCGCTTCGGATTTCCGCGGTACTCTTGACGGCAAGAACCATTCAATTATGGGATATTACAGCAAAACCTCAGGTGTTTTCGATTTGCTCTACAGAGCTGAGGTTAAAAACCTTTGCATCAAAAATTCGCTTTTCGACCTCAGAGGTTCCTCTGCGGAAAGCGCAGGTGCAGTTGCCGCAAAGACAGAAAATGCAACTGTCTCAAACATTGTTTTTAAAGGCATTATAATCAATGACGGCGCAAACACGGGCGGTATTGTAGGAAAAAATATTGACTCAAGTGTTATACGATGCAAAAATCGCGGCACGGTTATCGGAAACGGATGTTGTGGCGGTATAATCGGTATTGAGGACCCGGCGAGCGACAACTCAATTATACAAGAAAATGTAAATTACGGTACGGTTGAATCAACAGGTGATTATGTCGGCGGCATTGTTTCGTTTTTTTACTCGCCCGAAAGCATTATAATGTGTGCTAATGTAGGTACGGTAAAATCAACCGGTAACTATGTCGGTGGTATAGTAGGTGATATAGCTCTTGTTGAAAATACAATGGAACGTTGCTACCATACCGGTACTGTAAGCGGTAACGATTATGTCGGCGGATTAGCCGGTAGGTTTTACACTTCCGGTAACAATCTCGAATCTGAGATTCTTCAACTTGAAGAGAAACAGTCAACAATTAACATGTATGAAGAGATGTATCTTGGCAAAGACGGTTGGGGTGCCACGGTATATCCGCCAATATGGGCGACAGAAAACAACCTCGTGTATTTGTTTGAAGATCGTGATTATTATCTCAATTATATTTGGTCAGCCAACAGCTCGAACTTTATCTATTCTTACTCAGCAGGCGAAGTAACATCAGACGGAGAGTATGTAGGAGCGATTTTTGGTGAGTTTGACGGTTGTGTCTGGCGTAGTTATGAAAATTATTTCACTTACGAACAAGATTTGTATTCAAGCGGTAAGAATGCTTTTGATATAACGATGAATAATATTTCAAGTTATGCGCGTGAAGCTTATGTGTATCTGCCGGAGTGCGGTATTTATGCTAGAACGGACGATAAACTTAAATCCGAAGCTTTTGCAAAAGAAATGAGCACAACTGACTATCCGTTTGTCGTTGACACGAACAGCGAAAACAACGGTTATGTTATTCTCAAAGCACTTGTTAGTGATGAAAATGAACCGGGTTACACGGATATCACACAGACTGTAACTGACCTCACAATCGGCACAACAGACAAGATTACTTTTGCGTCGGATGAGACAAAAACATACAGCTTCACTCCCGAAACAGACGGTGATTATAAGGTGACTGTGTTGGGTAAAGATAAGACTCTTGTCGAAATAAACGCATATAAGAATGGTGAACTCTTAAAAGAGGGATTTGTTGCAACAACCGATGAGTATCCGGCATATGAGGCTTTTCTAAAACCCATTTCAAAATTAGAGATTGATTTTGAAGGCCTCGTTGCAGGTGAAGAAATTGTCCTTAAAATTACAGATAGTATAAACAAAACGATCGCAGAAGAGCCGACTCTTAAATTATATGCACAATATTTTATGCCCTCAAGCATAAGCATTACAGTCGAAAACGTAACACCCGTTGTCGAAGACCAACCCCTCTTCGAGTTCGGCGTAACGGCACAGCACATCAGAAATCAGTTCGATATGCTTTACTATCCTGCAAGCTTCGGCTTCTCGATGTATGACGATGCGGATATCCGCTATTCCGACATCTGTGCAGATGTTGCAGACCTCGCTTTCGGTTGCGATACGGAAATCGTTATGAAATACATCTACGATGCAACAACACTCGATTTCGTTTCCGTATACGAAGATTTCTGGGAAGGCAGTGTTGAAGTTCTTGAGCACGGCTCAACGGGTATGACGGGCGACGAAGGTCAGGAATATAACTATATTATTCTTAAGGCAAAGTTCTCCGCTGTCGGCTACGCGGACGGCAGAGCCCCGTTCTATCTTAAATTCGCAGTTGTTGAAGAAAACTTCATAAACAGCGACGGAACTGTAAGAAAAGTTATTGATAACGTTCCTTACAGCGAAGATCAGATTTGTGTATGGAACGCGTGGGATGCAAAGGGAAATTCGTTTGATTTCAGCGATAAAATAAAATTCAAATCGTCAGATTATGAGACGGACGGCTATACATATGACAATCTTCTTCTTGAGGATGATCTCATTGATACAGATATAGCGATGCCTACCGTTACTTTCACGCCCGAACACGCACGAAAGGGCGACCTCGCTTACTATCCGTGTATGTACGACAGCAATGTGGATTACGAGGAATGGGTTCGTTCTGCAACAGGTTTTAAGGACAGCACAACCAAGATTCAGATTAAGGTCAACTACGATTCTTCAACATTGGAGCTTCTTGATGCGCTTCCGTCAAAGGAGCTTTATGACCTCGGCGGAACGGTAACAATTATCGAAACAGGCTATCTCTATCCCGATGACCCCAACTACGGAAACTTGAAATACGCTGTTGTTCAGTTGGATTTTGATGCTTTGGATTTTACTGACGGTTGTCTTTTCAGTCTTAAGTTCAGAGTCCTTCAGGAGAATTTCCTTGACGAAGAAGGATATCCGATTGATCTTGTGAATTCATTTGTTGCTGACTGGGTTGTAACAAGTAATGCAGGCAAATCCCATGATTTGAGATATTATGTTTCAAGCAGCTATGCAAGCTTTGAATCCTTCGGCAGCTACGAAGAGCTTATCCTTGCGGACTATGAGCCCTTCGACCCGATACTCCTCACCGATGTAACAGAGGTTACATACGTTCAGCAGGAAGATACTCACAAAACCTTCACGGTTACAGTCAACGGCAGAAAGCAGATGATTCAGTTCATCGAGCCCGACGGCGGTACAAGAACCTACGACCGTTACAACAAGAATGTTAAAATCACAAGCTACAACGCTGACGGTGAGGTTGTCAATGCAATGAGCCGTGACCTTGCATATGAGGTTTGGGAAATCTACTCCAATATGAGCGTTGGTGTTGAAATTCAGGTTCGCGGCAAGGAAAACTACAAGTGGGATGAGTTCATATACTCATTCACAATCGAACCGTACAACCCGATAATTTCAATGGAGCTTTCAGCAACATCAGGTAAGAAGGGTGCAGTCCCTGCAACGGTTGTCGCTGACGAAAAGACAGAAAAAGTAATGTTCAAGATGCCGAACGGCACATCCGTAACAGTCGCATCAACTGCAACGGACGAAAACGGAAATAAAATCTTTATCGGTAATGCCTGGATGAACGAGGACGGACTCAACGAAATCGAAGTCAAGATTTACCGTAAGAATGTATGGAAATCTGTCGGCACACTTGAATATACGGTTGAATAATCCGTAGATCGAATATTTACTCCTAAAAGGAACTCCCGTGGGCAACCGCGGGATTTCTTTTTTGTCGGTTTTTTCTGTAATTATGCCTTAAACATTTACTTTCCAATCAGAAATAGTATAATAAAATTATAAATTTTAAAAAATTTTCCGTTACATTTTGCATTTTGGCTGACTACATAATGAGAGCGAAAATTAACCCGAAAGGAGGCGGTGCATTTGTCAGCAAAAAAACAGACGACTGCTTTGCTGCAGCAACTATATGATGACTATCGGCTGAAGCTGTTTAATTTCTGCCTTGCCCGTCTCTCGGGTGAACGTGAATCGGCTGACGATTGCGTGCAGGAGGCGTTTCTCGTTCTCAGCTCAAAGCTGAAAAATGGCGAGGAAATCGAAAACCCGCGGGCTTTCCTTTACCGCACGGCTGAAAATTTTGTCAAGCGCAGGCAGGAACAGATTGCTAAAGAAATCAAACGTAATGTTCCCCTCGAAACAGCGACCGAAGCCGCGGCAAACGATGAGATTTACAACGATACTCTCGAAAGCATTGATTTCGATGCACTTGCTGAAAAGCTGATCGAAACACTCAATGATGACGAAAAATTGCTCTACAATCTGCGATACATAAAAAACACGCGTGTTGATGAAATCGCAACAATTCTTAACATTTCGCGGCCCGCGGTCTCAATGAGACTCGTAAGGCTGAAAACAAAAATAACCGATATGGTAACCCGATTAGATTTTGAGAAAGGAGGCTGACCGTTATGACCGTAACCGTTAATAAAGATATTTTTCTTCACCCCGATTTCAACGGAGATCTGACAGAATTTCTTTGCAATTACCTTAACGCTCTGATTGACGAAGAGCTCGGAAAAGAAGATGCGGATTTTGATTTCATCGACGAATGTGCATCCGCAATCAACTCAATCCGTGACGGATTTATCGACGCGGTTATTCCCGTAATTTCCCGAAAAGATTTTATGGAAAAGCTCGGCATCAGAACGGTACGCTTTTCAAAAGCATTTGCGGCAGTTATCGCCGCGGCGATTATGCTCGTTACGGCAAACGGCATCATCGCAGGCGCAACAGATTATAACTTTATCGAAGAGGTTTCGAAAAAAATAGTTGAAATTTTCACTCAGGAGGACGAAACCCCTGAACCACCGCCCGAAACAACCACATCACCGACCACCACAACTACGGAACCAACCACAGAGGAATCAACCACACTTCCGATTAAAGCCGAGCAGGGGATTGCCCTGAAATTCAGCAAAGATTTCAAAAAGGAATACAACGTCGGAGAAGCCTTTGACCCGAACGGAATTACAGTTTTCTTGCTTTATGACGACGAAAGCCAAACCGTGCTTGATAAAAGCAAGTACCAAATCAAAGCTCCGTCAGCCTTCGGTAAGGTGGCAGGCTACGAAACCGTAACCGTGACCTATAAGGGCTTTGAAAACAGCTTTAAGGTAAGAATCCTCAATACGAAGGAAACACCGCTTCTCACTTCTGTCTATGCAACATTCCCGTCGGATTATGATTTTAAAGCCGAAGACCTAGACAATATCGACCTGAGTAAGATGCAGGTCTTTGCGGTATACAGCGACAAAAACGAAAAAGAGCTGACGGCAGATGAATACACGGTTGAGATTACCGATATTTCAACCCTGTTTGAGAAAAAGGTAATCGTCACCGTAAAATATGAAACCGTTTCCTGCTCGTTCACGGTGTTTAAGGAGTAGCTATCGCAATAGAAAAAGGCGCCCCTGTGAGGGGAGCTGGATTGCCGAAGGCAAGACTGAGGGGTTTGTTACAAATATACATAAATCCTGAAGATCGACGGCAACGACCCAAGCCCTCCTTGCCTAAAGGAGGGTGGCACGGCAAAGCCGTGACGGGAGGATATTACAAAAATAGTTTGATATTCTCAAAAGTATCCCTCCACCACTCTGTGGTCCCCCTCCCTTGAGGTAAGGGAGGCAACGCACTAAAGAAATTTCTGCTTAACATAAACACCACCACTTCAAATCCGTATATAGGAGGATTTACATATGAAACTTTTGAAAAAATTATCCGCGATACTCCTCGCAATAATGCTTCTTTTCGGCAGTATGCCAATGGCAGATCTTGGACTTGAAAACCTCTTTTCTTCAATAGCCTTTGCAGCAGAAGAAGACTATGAAGAAGAGAAAGAAGAAAAAATCGACACAAAAAAAGACTATGTTTCAGGCGATTATATTTACAGATATACAACAAAAAAGGAAATAAGAATAATTAAATATATGGGTAGCGACAAAAATGTTGTTGTCCCGGAAAAAATCAGCGGCAACCCTGTTATCAGAATTGAGTTGGCGGCTTTCTGTCCCGACTATTCTTATGACAACTCCTCATCATACAATCAGTATGACAACCCTGAATGTGCAAACATCGAGTCAATTACACTTCCTGATACAATCACTCAAATCAACAAGTATGCTTTTTATCGTTGTAAAAACCTCAAAAGCATCAAATTGCCTGAAAATCTGAGAGATATCGGTATTGGAGCTTTTTCACTTTGTTCATCACTTGAAAGTCTTGAATTTCCAAACCAACTGGTTGCTATTGGCAACAGTGCATTTTACGGAACAAAAATTAAAAGCCTGACTATCTCTGTCGGTGAAAAAACTTTCTCCGCAGCTAAGGATATGCTTGACGGTTCCGTTGTCGAAAACATAAGCATCGAAGCAACATCAATAGCAATCAGCTCAGGTGCTCTTGAAAACGAAAACTTAAAGAATGTTGAACTAAAAGCAACAGAAAAGCTCACCATCGAACCATCCGGTATAGTCAGCAACGCATTAGAAAATCTTACTGTCGAAGGAAAAATAATAAACATAAATAACAACGGCATACAAAGTGATTCACTGAAAGAGCTTACGCTTGATGCTACAGTTACCATCGGAGAAAGCGGCATCGTCAGCAACTCGTTGGAAACTCTTACACTCAGCGGAGCAATGGAGTCTGTTGCTGAGGACGCAATCCTCTGCCCGTCCTTAAAAACAGTTACTATTAACGGTGATGTGACAGGATTCGCTACAAGTGCTTTCGGCTTCCGCGGTGACGACACCTTACCCGATACAGTTGTAGTTAACAACTGCTTCAGCGCTGACGTCTATGATATGTTTGAAGAATTTCTTGACTATGTCGGCGAGGTAACATTTACGGACACAGTAAAGCAGATTGTTTTCAAAAAATATGTTGAACCGACCGTAATTTTTACTGAGGATGTTTATCAGTATTACATAAACGAAAACGGTGAAGCTGTTATTTATAAATTCACCGGCAAGCACAAGGGTACCGTTCACCTTTTCGTTCCTGAAACCTTGGGCGGTGCGCCGGTTACGGTAATCGGCAGACGCGCTTTTGAGGATCTTGACAGTGATTTCGAGTTTATCTATCTTCCTGACACCGTAACCCGAATCGAAAACAACGCCTTCGCAGGCAGTAAAAAGATTTCGACAATCCGCATCAGTCCGAACCTTGAAAGCATCGGACACAGAGCATTTTGCGGAGCAGAAGGGCTTTGGGCTGTCGGCCCCTATAATTCTTTTGACGATACTGAAGGCGGTGACCTAATACTCTCCGATGCTATAACCTATATTCCTACAGAAGCATTTATGGACTGCCCTTATCTCACCCAAATTCAGGCTAACGGCGTAATCGCAGTTTTAGATGGAGCTTTCCGTCAAAGTGGAAGAAATAATAGATACCTTTCCGAAACCTTTTCCGAAGACTTTTACTGGGTCGGTGACGGTGCGTTTTATAACAGCATAATTAAAAAGTTTAACCAGGACAAAAATGTTACACATCTCGGAAAAGAAGCTTTTTATGACTCATATTTAACTGAATTTGAGCTTAACGAAAACCTGACTGAAATTCCCGAGGGAGCTTTTTATTCAACAAATATTACAGAAATCGTTATCCCGTCAGGAGTTGAAAACATCGGCAAATCAGCTTTTGGAGATTGTGCTCTTTTGAAAAATGTAGAAATATCAGATTCCGTAACAACAATTGGTGAATCTGCATTCAGCGGATGTACAGCACTTGAAAGCATTAAGCTTCCTGACTCTGTTACAACAATTGATAAATCTGCGTTCAGCGGATGTACAGCACTTGAAAGCATCAAGCTTCCTGAAACTGTTACAACAATCGGTGAATCTGCATTTTATAATTGCAAAAGCCTTAAGACCATTAGTCTTCCGAAGGTTCTGACCGTTATTGAAAAATCAACCTTTGAAAATTGTGAATCCTTGGAAAGTATCGAGATTTCTGATTCTGTTACGACAATCAAAGAAAGGGCGTTTTACAATTGTAAAGCCTTGCTTGGCGTTGAAACTCCTGATTCTGTAACAACAATCGAGCGTCAAGCCTTTGAAAATTGCAGTGCTTTAAAAAGCGTTAAGCTTTCCAATTCATTAAAGACAATTTTCCAACGCACTTTCTATGGTTGCTCAGCATTGGAAAGCTTAGAAATCCCTGAGTCTGTGACAGCAATCCTAGACAAAGCTTTCTGGCATTGCAGTTCACTCACTGGTGAGCTTACAATACATAAAAATATAAAGAGTATCGGAAGCGAAGCTTTTTACGGCACAGGCTATACTGTTCTCAATTACAATGCTGCTGACTGTTCTCGCTCAAGCGCCGCGCTCTCCGGAATGAATTACCTTGAAACAATCAAGATTGGTGGCGATGTTACCCATATTCCTCGGTATGCATTCAGTGCTTGCAATACGGCAAAAAATATCGTTATCGCTGATTCGATTACAACAATCCCCGATTACGCTTTCAGTGGATGCTATAATGTAGAAAGCATCACCTTGCCGAAATCTCTGTTACACATTGAGGACTATGCTTTTTATGATTGCTCAAAAGTCACGGAGTTTACCGTTCCGAAAAGTGTAATCACTATCGGCTATCGCTCATTGCCAGGAAACCTTACCACTCTTTACTACAATGCAGAAAATTGCCAAATCGGTTACTCATGTAGCTTGGCAGACACAAAAATAAAAAGTGTAATACTCGGTGACAATATCAAGCGTATTCCGGATTATATGTTTAATGATACAGAAAAAATCGAAAACGTTGTTATTCCCGAGTCAGTAACCGAAATTGGCTCGTATGCTTTCTGTGGAAGTTCAATTGAAAACATCAAGCTCCCGTCAAGTCTTATAGTTATTGAAGCCGGTGCGTTTGCCAATACCGACATTAAAATAGAGGGTAACGCCTTACCTGACGGTTTACGTATCATTGGTGACTATGCTTTTTCAGGTAATAACGGAATTGAAGAACTTTACATTCCGGATTCTGTTGTTGATATAGCAGAATGTGCGTTTGAATACTGTGTTAACTTGAAAAAAGTCAAAATGTCATCTAATGTTAAACTGATTGCATCTAGTGCATTTGCTTATTGCCCCCTTCTTGAAGAGTTTATATGGGACGCAGATGTCAAGCTTATTGCAGATTATGCATTCTACAACTGTAAAGCTTTGAAGGACTTTAATTTTGCAGGAGTTGAACTTGTTTATCCTAACAGCTTTACGAACTCAGGTGTTACGCTCGTTACACTCGGCCACGACAAAAATGACGAGGCAACCGACCTTATTATGATTGAAACACAGAGTTTTATGGATTGCGAAAACCTTGAGACGGTTGCAATCGGCGGTAATGTAACAACAATCAAGTCAGAAGCATTTGCATCCTGCTCAAGCCTTGAAACTGCAGTCATTTCAGACTCGGTTATCAATATTGCCACAAATGCTTTTGATAACTGCGATTCTCTTACAATCTACTGTGAAGAGGATTCCTACGCTCATAAGTATGCAGTCAAAAACAATATTCCCGTCAGCACGTTTGTTGTAGCTCCGATTCCGAATCAGACCTATACAGGCTCAGAAATTGAACCCGAAATCGATGTTTCTGTTTCAGGCGAAAAGGTTATGGAAAACACAGACTTTACAGTTAAGTATTCCAATAACATAAATGTCGGCACAGCCAAGGTTACCGTCAGCGGTAAGGGTATTTACAAGGTGCTTTCAAGCATCGCGAACTTCACGATTATAACAAAGAGCATCGCTCCCGTAACGTTCGCCACGATTTCTGAGCAGGATTACACAGGCGAAGCCGTAATCCCGACCCTCACGGTAACGGACGGCAACAGAGTTCTTAAAGAAGGCGTTGACTATACTGTTACATTCAAAAACAATGTAAATGAAGGAACGGCAACCGCTACCATTCAGGGTATCGGAAACTACCACGGCACAGCAAGCACAAGCTTCGAAATCCGTGAGCTGTCAACAAGCCAGTCAGCCTCAAACAAAATCCTTGATTTCTTAACCTCCCTCTGGCTCAAAATCGTCTCCTTCTTTACATCAATATTCAGATAAAACCAAAATCCCGTGGAGCAATCCACGGGATTTATTACTATCAGTCAACGGATTTTGCAACAAAAATCTGTCAGCTCTTTATTTGTGAATGATTTTCAGATACTGACAAAGCATTACCGCAACACAACGTAAATTGTACATGGAAACCGAAAAGTGGCTTGAAATCAAACGATTCCAAACCACTTAAACGCTAGTTGATATTATTCCCACTCACTTAAGTTCATTATTTTAAATTTTATAAAACCGCGTAAAATCAAGCTTTTTTAAAAGTCGGGGGAGGGCAAAAAGACCGCTTTTGACCACTTGATACTGTACTTTCAGTATCACCGACACTTTTGCCGAGCCGAAAACCAACCCTACCAGCCTGAAAATATGTATTTCACGATTCCAAATGGATTGTACCACACAAAAAACCAAATGTCAACACTTTAAAGTGATAAAGTATTATAAATTACAGCTTTGTTCCTGAGATTACATACATATCGTTGTCGGAAATGCAGGTGTCGATATTGAAATACGGTTTCATAATTTCTTTTAATTCACTTATCTCGGGGAGAATGGTCGAAACTGATTCCGCTCTGCCTGAGTGGTGACGGGTCAGGTCCTCTCTGCTCATACCGTGAGCAATTGTGATGCGTCCGCTATCGTTGAGATGTGCCGACAGATTTTCAAAAAGAAGAGTACGGTTTGCAAAATGCGGAAATGCATTGTAGATGACAATACAGTCAAAGCTTTCTGAAAATTTATATGTTTCTGCATCTTCACAAATATAACTTATGTTTCCGTAACCCCAAAACTTGTTTTTAGCAATTTCTATCATATTGTGTGAAATATCAATACCCACATATTTACGGACATTTCTGCTTATGTAATCGGGGACAAGCACGCCTGTACCGCAAGCAACGTCAAGTACGCTCTTGCCCTCTGTTACTTCAGCAATACTGAGTATTCGGTCAATTTTCCATTGACTTTTTATCATTTCTCCGTCCCAGGATTCAGCAAGTGAATCGAAAAACGATGCAATTTCTTTCTTATCCATCGCAACCTCTTGATATAATTAAGATAAGTACAGTATACCACACTAAAGCTACTGTTTTCAATGTCTTTAAATGTCGTAAAATTTTGGGTTATGATTGAAGAAAAAGTAAACTTGTGTTATATTATATATGACAAATTTTCAGGAGTGACAAAAAGATGAAAGAAAACGCAACAATAATAGCTCTTTCGGGCAAGGGCGGTGTCGGTAAAACTTCAATTTCCGCCGCAATCGTAAAGCTGCTCGTTGAGGCTTATCCCGACAAAAAGATACTTGCCATTGATGCGGACCCTGCAGTAGGACTTTCAACTGCACTCGGCATTGATGTTAAAATGACTATTGACGATATCCGCAAGGAGATTGTTGAAACCGTTGAAGACGGACAGACAAAGGCGGCAATCGAATTGCTCGGCGATGCAAGATACAAAATCTTTGATGCACTCGTTGAAACCGACGGCTTTGCTTTCATTGCTGTCGGCAGACCTGAAAGTGCAGGCTGTTACTGTAAAATCAATACCTACCTCAAGGAAGTAATCAGCATACTTTCAAATGAGTTTGACTTTGTCGTTATTGACGGTGAGGCAGGCATTGAGCAGATTAACCGCCGCGTTATGGAAAAGGTTACGCATCTGCTTCTTATCACAGATGCAAGCAAAAAAGGAACGCAGGTTATTTCAACCATCAAGAGTGTTGCTGATGAACTTGTTATGTACAAGAAAATCGGTGCAATTGTCAACAGAATCCCGGACGAAAGCGTTATTCCTTATATCGACACAAACGGAATTCCTGTTTTGTCATACATTTCTACTGATTCAAATCTTGCAATCTACGATATTGAGGGTAAGAATATTACCAAACTTCCCGATGATTCAAATGTTGTTGAGGGTGCGAAAAGAGCCCTTATTGAAATGGAGATTTTAAAGTGAGAGATTTAAAACATCTTTATGAATTTGAAAACCTGCTTCAGGAAGCAAACAACGCCCTTGTACAGCAGGCAAAAAACGAAGGCGGAATAGCACTCGGCTATACCTGCTACCATATCCCCGAGGTTTTGCTCAACTGCGGAAACTGCTTTTCTGTCAGACTCCGTGCACCGCGCACGGGCTCAATGGATATTGCTACATACTATATGAGTGCCTTCCTCTGCGGTTTTTCAAAGGCTATTCTTGAGCGAGCAATTGAGGGCGGATACAATTTCCTCAACGCACTTCTTGCAAGTGAAACCTGCTCCGAAATGAACAGGGCGGCAGAGCATTTTAAACTTCTCAAGCTTGTTGAAAATGACAAGTTTTTCCTGAGCTTTCTTGATATGCCGTTCAAAATTGCTGACCACACTGTCAAGCACTATGTTACACAGACGAGAAACAAAATCCTCAACAAAATGACCGAGGTTTACGGTGTTGATACATCCGATGCGGCATTGCTCAAGGCTGTTGAAGAACACAACGAGGTCTGCCGTCTTATAACGGAAATCGGCGAATACAGAAAAGAGGATAATCCGAGAATAACAGGATACGAGTATCATATTCTTAATCTTGTTACATATTGCTGTCCCAAATCACTTATTCTGCCGAAGCTCCGTGAAACCGCAGAAGAGCTCAGGACAAGAGAGCCTGATGCAAAAAAGAATTTCAGAGCGAAGATAGTTGTTGTCGGCTCGGAGATGGATGACCCCGATTTCACCGCACTTATTGAAGACAGCGGTGCATTGGTTGTTGCGGACAGATACTGCTTCGGTGCTATGCCCGGCAGAGAAGAAATAAAAATCAATCCCGATGAGGATGTGCTCACACAGATTTGTTTGCATTACCTTAAAACAAGCCAGTGTCCCCCTTATATGAGCCACGAAAAGGTTCAGGAACGCAGGGATTACGTTAAAAAGCTTGTTGACGATTATCATGCAGACGGTGTTATGTACGAACAGCTCAAGTTCTGCGAATACTGGGGCTACGAAAGAGCACTTGCTTCATACGTTATGAGTAACGACTACGGTGTACCCACCGCCGCGGTTGACAGACAGTATACCGCTTCCGCTTCGGGACAGCTGCGTACACGCGTTCAGGCTTTTGTTGAAAGCCTTGAAATCAAGAAAATCCAGAAGGAAAGGCAGGCGAAGGAAAATGGCTGACTTCGGTAAGCTTTACAGCGATGACCGCAAGGCTCTGCTCAAGCACAGAGAATGGCGCGGCTTCAAGGATACGATGTATGACTACTATCGCTGGCTTGTAACCTGGAAGGATATGATAGTCATGGTGCTCAAGGCACCGATATCAACGGTAAAGGGATTGTGGAAATACCGTTGGATGGCATCCTATCTCTCTACACCTTCATTTATTGACAGACACACCGCAGGACTCAGGGGCACACACCTGCGCATCGTTCACCTGCATTTCAATATGATTGTTAAGCACGCAACAGGACTTATTCACACTTCCTTTGTTGCTGACGAAAAAATCAATCCGAACAACAAGCTTTCAAAAAAGATTGTTCTGACGGACGAAATTATTCCGAACGAAATCTTCTCAGGTTTCCCGAATCTTAAGGTTGTTCCGTTGCAGACTATTCCCATTTTCCTTACATCAATGGTTGACCAGCAGATAACTCCGCCTTACCTCGAGGTTACGGAAAGCTTCGGTGTACCTGCGGACGTTTGTCCTCTTCCCTCTGCTGAAGCAGGTGTTGCAATCGATGACGATTATCCGAAAATGGGTTGCTGTATGGTTGCAACAAATATGCCGTGTGACGGCTCGGTTATGAACTCAACCTTCCTTGACCGCAGACTCAATCTTCCCGTTCATCTTTTCAATATACCACTTCGTTATAACGATGAAGATGTTCAGGAATATGCTGTTGAAGAGGTAAAAGAGCTTATTAGATTTATCGAAGAGCAGACAGGCGAGAAGTTTGACTGGGACGTATTCTTCAAGGCTCTTGAAACCTCCAACGAACAGCTTGAATATGAGCTTGAAAAATGGGATATAAACAAAACAGATTATCCGCAGATGACAGGCGCAGCATTCTGGCTTTACAGAATCTACTATTTCAATCTTTCGGGCGGTGTTGATAAGCGTTTCCTTAAGGTTGATAAGAAGGTCAACAAGCTTATGCTCAAGGGTTATGAGAAAAAAGAACCCGTTTCCAAAGAGATGCGCCACCGCGCAGTTGTATGGAGTTGTCCTGCAAACTACTACACGAGCTTTGCAAACTGGCTTGAAAACTGCTGGGGTATGAATGTTGTTATGGATATGGAAACAATGATTTCCTATATCAAATACAACACCGAGGATAAGGAGCAGGCACTCAAGGATGTTGCCAAAACATATCAGCGTTCAATTATGCGTAAGCACACAAAGGGCGGTTACAGAAATGTTGTTGACGAGCTCTGGCGTATAGTTGAAGAGTACGGTGCGGACACGGTTATTATGTATGACCAGATTTCGTGTAAGGGTATGGACGGACTTGCAGGTATCTTTGACGATCAGGCAAGAGAACGCAATATCAATTTCATCTGGGTCAAGCAGGACCTTATGGATCCGAGAACAATTTCGAGACGAGAAATGCGCGACCAGGTCAACAAATATATGCAGACTGTTCTTCAGGAAGAACCGCTTGATCCCACACTTGTTGATTTTGAAGACGACTTAGCTTGGTAAAGGAGAAGAAATTTATGAAATATTTTGGCGGATGTGACGTCGGCTCAACATATACAAAATGCATTATTCTTGATGAAAACGGCAAAATTGTTGCCAAGGTCACAAACAGAAGTAAAATCAACCCCGTTGCAAGTGCTGAAATTGCACTCGCTGACGCTGTTGCACAGGTAGACGGTCTTAATTCTGCAGAAGAGCTCACTTATCTTATCGGTACAGGCTACGGCAGAAACAAGGTGCCCTTTGCAGACGAAAATATTTCGGAAATCAGCTGTCACGCTATGGGTGTTCACGTTACAAATCCCGAGGTTAAGGCTATTATCGATATCGGCGGACAGGACGTTAAGGGTATTTCAATTGATACAGACGGTACTGTTAAAAACTTCGCAATGAACGATAAATGTGCTGCAGGTACAGGCCGATTCTATGAAGCTATGGCAAATGCTTTTGAAATGACTCTTCCTGAGTTTTCAAAGCTTTCTCTTCAGGCAAAAAACACTATTCCCATCACAGCTCAGTGTACTGTTTTTGCCGAGAGTGAGGTTATCTCGCTTGTCGGTGAAGGAAAGCCTATGGATGAAATTGCTGCAGGTATTCAGCTTGCTGTTGCAAAGAGATGCTTTGTTATGGCAAAGAAAGCAGGTGCAACAGACAGTATCACTCTCACAGGCGGTTGTGCAAAGAATGACGGACTTAAAAAAGCTGTCGAAAAGGTGCTTAAAATTAAGGTTGTCGAGCTTTCAACTGACCCTCAGCTGATGGGTGCACTCGGTGCAGCTGAATATGCACGTCAGAAGGGAATGGATAAATAAGATGGAAATTATTTTTATAATTCTCGGTGTTATCCTTGCACTTTTTGTTCTTACGTTTATAATCTATTTCTTCAATCTTGATATGAAGCTTATCCGCAAAGTTTACGACCTGCTCGGTAAGCATTACGACACGATGAAAAGGGATAAGAAGCTCTGATGAAATTTTTTGATTCGTTGATTGCTGAAACTGAAAACTTAATATTGCCCTTCAGAAGGAAAGAATTGTCCTTGTGTGAGCCTTGGTGCGATGCCGGTCAGACGCAAGTAATCTTACGGCGCGACACAGCATACGAGCTCGAGGGTGTCGGCTTCAATCTTGTCACATCATCGGACATTTCTGACTCGGTAGTTGTTGTCGGTGACGACCTTGAAGCAATAAAGGACAGTCGGAGTTTTGCACGGATTTGTCTTGTGCAGATTGAGGACAGCGGTGATGAGCAGAAGTCATATAATCTGATTAAAAAGATTGACTATGTGAAATACCATACATTCCCTGACGGTTATATGATGCGAAGCACCTCACGCTCACATAAAGAGGCTGTACGTGTTTCAAAGCAGGCACTGAAAAACGGTGTTTCTTTTCAAAAAATCGGGTCTTTGCTGATTAAAAACTACAAAGAAATTCCGTCGGTCAAAGGTGTCAGGGTGATATTTATTACTGCAGACGGTGCAGATTACAACGAGACCGAAAGAATTGCAGAGAGAAATCACGCCATAACACAGACACTGAACCATATTATGAACAGCGTAAACTTTGATTGTGATACCTGCAATCTCAAAGCAATTTGCGATGAGGTGGAGGGTATGAAAGAGCTTCACTTCAGTAAAACCGACAAGGAGTCATTCTGATATAAAAAGTTTTTATTCCAAGGGACTCCATTACCGATACCGACAGGAAGCACGAATCAAGGAAGATATAATAAATGCCAAACCCCGCACAGATTTTTGTCTGTGCGGGGTTGATTGCTTATTAGTTTGTTAGATGGTGCGGATAATAGGGGATGTTTATTCAACCGTGTGCGAGAAGCTGCCGTAATATTCCCGGGTGTTCTGAGAACGGACATAGATTTCGATTCTGTTCTTTCCGCTTTCGTTCATCCATGCCTTGCCTGTGAATTTGACCTTACCGTCTTCAAGCTTTTTTAAAAGTCAGGACAGGGGAAAAGATCGCTTTTGACCACTTGATATTGCATTTTCAGTATCACCGACACTTTTGCCGGGCCGAAAATCAACCCACCAGCCCCAAAATCTTCATTTCACAATTGCAAACGGATTGTACCATATAAAAATTTAAACATCAACACTTAAAGTGATAAAGTCTAATGCGGTATAGTTTTGTAAAATTGCCTGTTTTTTCGAGAAAAATCAAATTTAACCGAAAAAGATTGTAAGTATACTATGAATAATGGTTAGCTAAAATTAATTTTTGGATGCAACACATTCAAATGTTAAAGTGTGTATTATATGGTTTTTGGCGATTTTTATGTTGCGCTTTATTAATTTATGAGGATTCCGTCATATAGGACATTCTATCTGTGACACACAAATATAAGATCCCGAAAAGCCTGAAAAGCTCTTCGGGATTATCTTTTATATAAGTTTTATGTATTTAAATATCGCCAAAAGATTTTTTGTGTTGCTGATATATTATATAAAGCGAGATTATGCGATTATGTTGTAATTGGCAAAACCATTCTGTCATAATTTTGCTAATTATTATAAACACGATGTTTTTTTATTTTTCGTATATTGAATCCAAATGGTCACCAAAGGAATAAATCATCCATCTTCCAAACCATTTTCCAAGAGCAAATTCATAAACATCACTCAATACATGGGGAGTATTAAGTTGAAACGCACTTTCTATGTTTGGAAGAATTCTTACATATGCAGTATCTTTATCTTCGTTGTATCTAACTTTTGAACTAAAGCCGGGGCTAGGGATGCTAAGGTAAAAAGATTGTACTCTTCTAAAATCTCCCCAATCTGTTCGAACTGCAGGATGAATGAATTTTTTTAGCTTTTTTGTTTCTAAGGGTGTTTTCTTAAGTTCACCTATAAATGATATGCAAAGTTGTAATATTTTGCATTCTTCAGTCGGAAGTTGGTCGATGATTGTTTGCGAAGCTTCGTCTGCTATATCTTGTCCATAAATATTACTCCAATAGGGAGATCTTGTAATGGATTGAGTATTATTTTTTGTATCTCCTAAATAAATCATAGGAGATTTGAGATTATCACATTCAATTTTCGAAGAAACACCACATTGTTTTAGAAGATTGTATAATTCTAGAACAACTTCTTCGATTGCAAATACAAAATTCCTTGTACAAACAAATCTAATTGATTCATTTGTATGACAAAGCCTTTGAATTCTGTTATTATCTGCATGCAAATACAGCCCGTACACGGTGTCCTCAATTGTTGTATAGAGGTTCAACTTTGTTCCGTCAGATAAAAGATGTTCAATTTGTTGTTTCTCAATACATTTGAATTTGTCACAGATATCTTGAAACTTATTAGCAAACAATGGAAAGTCTTTTTGTGCTTCGGCGATAATTTTATTTATGTTAACTTTTTCTGGATTTTTTCCACCACTAAAGTATTTGCGCAACAACATCAATCTGACTTGGATTCCTATATAATCTGTTTCTGAATATTTGTCAGTGATTGAATGTGGTTTTTTTACCGGCAGGATAGTGTGAAAGCGTATATACTCATCAACAGTATATAAAAATAATTGGTAATTATTTATCATAAATTACACCCACGTATATGTATTGTTTTTGGATAAATGCTTTTTAAATATTCATAAATTTTTCTGAGATCTATTATAAAATTTAATATCAAAACTTTAAGGTGTTAATGTTTGTTTTCTTTCAATTATTGTATTAACTTAAAAGATTTAATAAAGCAAGGCCTGGATACCTCATTTCAACCTTTCGCACAGCGGCACTATTTCTTCCAGTTTGGCGACGATTCGTTTCTGCTTAGCAAAGAGTGAAAGCACAACAAATCCGGAAAACCTTTAATTTCAAACTGTTTCCTCATTCTGGTCGGTAACTTCCGCTGTTGTTTTTTGAGTACTCAGGATTTGCCTAATATTTTTTAATTCGTCGCTCATATTTTTCATTGATTTAAGTAACTCTTCCTCGTCGGTTGTTGTAGAGTAAAATGTCATGTAATGCTCTAAATCCACAAAGATATCACTTGAATAAGTTTCTCCTTGTGCGGCATATTCAACAGTACCGATAAGAGGCTTCATCTGTGGATTCCCACGAAGTTTGTTACTACCAATAAACAATTCATAATACTGCCCGACTCCAATAATACACTCTTTATTCTTTAATTCTTTCAATGCAGACTTAATCGTCTCATCTGGAAGACTATCGATAAAGCTTTGCTCCAATTTAATTTTTACACGCTGTGCAGTCATATTTCCATGATTTACAAAACGAACAGTATACCAATTCCTTCGGATATAATGAAACTCTGTTTCGATAACAGGTCTGTTTGCTTCTGTATATTGCCTTTGCATCTCCTTTAATTGCTCTTTAGACGCATTTGCAGATTTAATATTTGCGTAACAGATAAAAATAGTAGCTACAACATATATTCCAGTGATTATAACCATTACCCAATCGGCAGTCATATTTATTACCTCGTTTCAGTGCTAATCAATCGTGATGGGACGAATAATGTGTCAGCTGTTAGTGCCACTCAAAAAACTGTCAATAAAATTCTCAGCGTTCGGGAACTGACTCTGTACAAGATTGAGCAACCTTGTAATATGTTCACCATATTCATCTGGACTTAAAGTAACAACTTTCTTATAAGTTTCAGGTACTACATACAGCTTTGCAGGTTGATTGCCCCAAACATAAATGACTATATATGTACCTTTTTCATTTGCAAAAAAACTATCTTCTTTATTGAAATCTAAGAAAACTTTTTCTCTGTTACCGGGAAAAGCACTAAAATCAGTGGTAGTTCTTGTCCAACCCATACCCTCATAAAGTGACTTGTTCGTATCGAGATATCTCCAACGTATTTTGTGTTCTTTTGTATCTTTAATTAATTTAGCTAAAAAATCGACATATCTTTGGTCAGCCATTCCGTGTGTCCTCCTTTTTTGATAATCGTCCGGATAATGATGCTAAATAGTTACTTACCTTATTATAATTGACTTTCTCAGTTTCTTTTTTTAACAGTTGCGAAAACATAAATAAAGTTACTTTTTCTTTTAGTGACATGATTTCACCAAATTTTATTCGATATTCTTCAGTGTTCTGCAAAATATCTTTTAGTAGTTTGTTGGACTTAATATTGTCTTCAATGATACTCTTTCGATGCCCCTCAAATGTTCTTTGAAAAGCCAATCGTTCTTTGTTGTATTGACTTGTTACCTGATTGTATTTTAAAATTTTATTTATTTTGGACGTTCTGATTGAAACGAATATTGTCAATGCAAAACCAACAAAACCTATTAATGAAGCAATCCCAAGCACTATTTCATCTGTTCCAAGAAATTTTAGTATATCAACAATCAATTGATGTTCACCTCATTTCAACCTTTCACACAGCGGCAGGATTTCTTCCAACTTGGCGACGATGCGTTTTTGTTCTTCCATAGGCGGAAGAGCAATAAGATACTTCTTGATTTCGCCCATACCTAAATCTGGAACACCAATAGATTGCCTTGCTTTAATTGAGTGTGCAAGGATCAATGGGCTTTCTAAGTAATAGCGCAAAAATTTGACATCTATCAACAGAGGCCTAATGGTGCAGCATGAGTACGATACCAAGAATCTAATATCTGATTCAACCACTCTAGCTTTGCCCAAAGCTGCACCGATTCTAGAATAGATGATATCGTTTCTGCGAGGTAAGGCCTTTTTGGATAACCGCTCAAAGTCGGTATAAGAAATATACTTTACATTGTTCGTATAGTTGATTGTTCCATCATCAAGTAGATCTTTTGCTGACAAAAACAACACTCCATCTTTGGAATCTACTGATTTTGGCATATTATGGTCTATATCTCCAATTAGACTACAAATACTTTGTAACCGTACCCACTTCCAACTGTCCGGAATATCAAACGGAATTTCATCCTCTGTGATTTCGGGCAGAGGCTTTTCTTTTTTGATTTTTCCTGCCTTGATAAGAGATTGCTTTTCCTCCTGAATTTGCTGATATAGTTCTTCTCCTGTGCTTTCTTCGGGGAGTTGCGGAACCAATTTACCCTGAATTGCCATTTGGAGAATAGATTTCTGCATATCCGCAGGGAAACGCTTGTTGAAATCCGCCAGCTTGCTCCATGCGGCTTCATAGCGGTCGATTAGGGGAAGCAATTCTTCAATCTTTGTTACAATACGCTTTTGTTCGGCAAGTGGTGGCAGAGGAAGAACTAAATTAAAAAAAATATCTTTGTTCAGATGTGGAATAGCTGCACCCTTTTTGTTGTTTCTCAGAGTGTTTTTGTGGTATTGCAAAAAGTAAATCACATATTTCAAGAGCAAGGCCTCAGGCACAAACAAAACTTTGAATGTGCTTCCCATATAACCACTTTCGGTTAAGCAAAAAACCTCTCCTGAGTTTTCTCCATCAACAAGAATCACATTTGTCCCTGTGGTGACGTATTTTCCTTCTGTCAAAATAGTGGGTTCTGTTTTTCCACGCAAATATCTTGCTTCTAAATAGGGATAAGCCTCACCAGAACGCTTTTCACCGTCAAGAAGTTGGCATATAGATCCCAAGCGAATAAGATGCCATGTGTCTGGAACATCAAAATCAACGTCTGCATCAGCAATAGCAGAAAGCGTTTTAAACTTTTTGATCTGTCCGCTGCTTATTTTTTTATAGCATTCTGCCTGTATCACTGGCAACAAGTCTGTGCCAACACCCTCTTCCGACAGTTGAGCTACCAGCTTTCCTTGAAAAGCTTGACTTAAAATACTAAGTTTTAATTCCTGCGGCGTCATTCCTGACCACCTCCAAGAATAGCGGTAATATCTGTCAGCACACGGTCAATCTCTGCGTTGAGAGAAGAACGCTGTTCCTGATATCTTTGAATCAAATCCATAGGAGCAAGAATTTCTTCTTCTATGTGAGGATAGCCACACTGATCAAAATTATAACCTAATTCTTCAGCCAACTGTTTAACGGTAAATTTCTTTGATTTATCAAAACCATCAACAGTAATTTCCTGACGGTTATTCCACCACTCAACAACAGGTGCAAAATGCTCAAGTTTCATAGGCTTTGTCTTTGAGAAATGCTTATAACCCTCCGGCATATCCATACGGTAGAACCAGGTTTCTTCTGTCGGCTTTGTTCTATCAAAGAAAAGAATATTAGTAGTAATTGATGTGTAGGGCGCAAAAACACTACCCGGCATACGGATAACTGTATGCAGGTTAAATTCTGATAAAAGTTTCTTTTTAAGATTTACCTTTGCATTATCTGTACCGAAAAGGAATCCGTCAGGAAGAATAACGGCAGCACGACCATCTTTTTTCAAACGGTACATAATAACTGCCATAAACAAGTCGGCTGTTTCACTGCTTGCAAGGTCATCAGGGAAGTGATTTTTAACATCAGCTTTTTCACTTCCGCCATACGGAGGGTTCATAAGAATAACTTCAAACTGGTCATCAACCGTATAGTCAAGAACGTCTCTCAAAAGTGTGTTATCGTGAAAAACCTGAGGAATATCCAAACCGTGTAACAAGAGGTTGGTCACACAGAGCATGTACGGAAACTGCTTTTTCTCAATACCGTAAACTGATTCACCATATTTCTTAGCATCTGCAGTACTGTTAACTTGCTTCTGTAACACTTTAAGCCAACTTGTGATAAATCCACCTGTGCCACAAGCAAAGTCTGCCATCTTTTCACCGATTTTAGGCTGAATCATCTGCGCCATAAAATCAGTTACAGCACGAGGTGTATAAAACTCACCTGCAGAGCCTGCACTCTGTAACTCCTTAAGTATAGATTCATAAATCTCACCGAAAGCGTGGCTTTCTTCATAATCATCAAGTTCAAGTTCATCAATAACATTGATAACCTGACGAAGAAGAACACCATCCTTCATATACTGGTTGGCATCGGCAAAGGTTGTCTGAACGATTGCTTTTTTGATAGGCGTATCTGCTGTAACTTTTACACCTTCAATCAGAACATTTCCTGATGAGTCCTTAATGTCGCTACCCTTAAGAACAGGGAAAAGAGTGTTATTGACAAAGTTCAGTAATGTATCACCCGTCATAGCTGAGCCTGATTTATCATCATGAGCCCAGTTGCTCCAACGGCAGGGTTCAGGAATAATTGACTTGTAGCCTTCTTCGTCAAATTCCCAGTCCTGTTCCTTTGCATCATATACTTTCAAAAAGAGCATCCATGCAATCTGCTCGATACGCTGTGCATCACCGTTGATACCTGCATCGTTACGCATAATATCACGGAGCCTTTTTATAAATCCTGATAAATTACTCATTATTATACCTCATTACAGACCGTAACGGTCAAACATTTCTTTTGCTCTTTCTTCTGTAAACAGCCATTCGTTTGGAAGTTTATCTATAGTTCCGTGTGCAGCGGCTTTAGGTCCCCATTCATGATTCTCGTATAAAATGGTGTCACCGCGACCGGCGGCTTCATTGCACAATACCTCAGCAATTTCTGCCGGTGAAGCCAAATACATACGAGGCATCTGTGAAATCTCAGTGTCTTGGAATTGCACTAAACAAAAAATTGTTTTCTTGTGATGTGCCTTCAACCATTCTTGTGCAGCTTCTTGGTATGTATGACCTTTCTTAAAGCCCTGTGTTAACCCCCAGCCACCATCCTGACTGCCTTTAACAGAAATCTTCAACATCTTGTCTCCATCAACAGCAATCAAATCGTATTCCGGCTGATTCGCACCATATTGGACAGACACGTCATATGTTAGTCTTGCAAATTGTGCTGCAGCAAAGGCTTCGGCGGCAACGCCAACATGCCATGATGTCATTTTACTCATAAAATTAACCTGCCTTATATAACTCGTCTTCAAGTTCTTTTACAGCCTGAAGATAGCCGTCTTTGCCACCAAAATATGTGGCAATTTTTGAGGGCTTGCCAAACTTTTTGAACGGATCAAGCTGAAGAATTTCTGTCTTTTCAATTTCATAAATACCGGTGTTCATATATTTTTCGAGTAAAGCTTCAAGCACTTCTCTTGCAACACCACTGTATTTGCTCAAGAAATCACGCTTTTTAACATTGTTTGCTCTCTCTCGGCGGGTAAGTGGCTTTTGATCATAAGCAACATGACAGATGAAATCGAAGTCATCTACATCGCTCATACCCTGATCCGCTTTCATCTGCTCAAGGTCAATGCCTTGTTCTCTCAACAATTCACGAATTGCTTCTTTCTTTTCTTCGCTTGTCCACTTACGAATGAAATTATCAAGAGAAGCATATTTACCGAGAATATTTGACTTTGTATAGTCAACAATGCTTTCCTGACGAAGAAGTTTACCGTTGGAATCGTATACCTCTACGCGTTTGCCGATAATATGAACATCGCAACCGTTTTCATCAACAATGGGTTTGATTCTTGGCTGTGGAGGAGTGTCGGGACCTGTGCCGCCACCGGGTGTGTCAGGTCCTGTTCCGCCTTTCTTCTTCGGGTTTGGATCATATCCGTCAACCATCTCAATAGGTCCGTCCCAATCAGGGTCAGAGAACAGTCTTGTAACGTTACGGAAGTCCATAACAACAAAGTGACTCTTGCCATCTTTCTCTCTGAGACGAGTACCACGACCGATAATCTGTTTAAACTCTGTCATCGAGCTGATCATTTCATCGAGTACAATAAGCTTAGTCATTTTACAGTCTGCACCTGTTGAAAGAAGCTTTGAAGTTGTGGCAATAACGGGACCTTCGGGATTGACCGAAATGAAATATTTCAATTTGCTCTTACCGTAAGGGTCTGAACCGGTAATTCTGACTACATAGTCAGGATTATCTTTACACATATCAGCGTTAAGATTGGTAAGAGCAGTTCTCATTCTGTCTGCATGGTCTTCGTTAGCACAGAACACGATAGTTTTCTGCATTCTGTCAGTGCTTTTAAGATATTCTGTTATCTCTTTTGCAACCTCGAAAGTACGGTCCTCAAGAATTATGTTGTAGTCAAAATCGCTGTTAGTATAAATTCGGTCTTCGATCTCGTTACCGAATTTATCTCTCTGGCCATAGCACGGACGCCAACCTTCACCGATATCGGTTTTGATGTTGATAACTTTAAAAGGTGCAAGGAAACCATCTTCAATACCCTCGCGAAGGCTATATGTATATACAGGCTCACCGAAATAATCAATATTTGAAATATACTTTGTTTCTTTGGGTGTTGCTGTCATACCTATCTGCGTTGCCGATGAGAAGTATTCAAGAATCTTTCGCCAGTTGCTATCCTTTTTAGCAGAACCTCTATGACACTCATCAACAATAATGAGATCAAAGAAATCTTTACTGAAAAGTTTTGCAAAGCGCTCTACTGCATCTTCACTTGATGTTTCGTCATCTTCATCAGCATTATTACCTGCAAGCTGCTGATAAAGCGAGAAATACACTTCATGAGAAGTTATTGTAACTGGGTCATCTTTTGCAAAATTGATTTTATGAATCGTTTTTTCAAGCGGTGAAAAGTCCTGCTGAATAGACTGGTCAACAAGAATGTTTCTATCAGCAAGGTATAAAACCTTTTTCTTTAAACCACTTTTAAGCAAACGATAAACAATCTGAAATGCAGTATAGGTTTTACCCGTACCTGTTGCCATTACAAGCAACAGACGGTCTTGTCCTTTTGCTATTGCTTCTACAGTACGGTTGATAGCATTACGCTGATAGTAACGAGGGGCATAAGTATTCTGACTTGAATAATAGGGCTGTGCAATAACCTTTCTTTCGTTGTCAGAAATGCCTTCACCATCATTAGCTCCGACTTCCCAACGAGCAGTCAACTCCTCAACTGTGGGGAATTCGTCCATAGCTAAAGTTCTTTCTTTTCCCGTAAGGAAATCATACTCTTGGAAGCCATCACCGTTAGAACTGTATGCAAACGGAACATCAAGCATCAACGCATATAATTTTGCTTGTTGCAAGCCATAGGAAATAGAATGATTATTATCCTTTGCTTCAACAATAGCAATAGGCTTATATTTATTAAGATATAAAATATAGTCAGCCTTTTTAGGCTTTTCTCTTGCGACGAGATTGCCTTTAATATTAACTCGACCGTCAGTTATCCTTGTTTCCATAGTGATACGGTCAAGACCCCATTTGCCTTGAATAGCAGGAGTTATGTAATGAAGTTTTATATCTTCTTCAGTCATTTGCTTTTTATTTAATATGGGACCCATACGATGTCCTCCTTGTTATAACTACTACCAATATTTTGTAGCTATTGGTATGTTTAAATTATTGTTAACTATTACATTACACAGCATTTATTTTGGATTTTAATTCTTTAACTTTTATAGATCTATCTACATTATCTAAAGTTAAAAAAGCAAGCAGTATCATTTGATATAACTCGTCATACCATTTTTCGAGTCGCTGTTTACTCATTTTGGCAACATATTCTTTATATTTTCCTTCATCTTTTTTGCTGCGATTATTATGACGGATATTCATGTTATTCAACATAAAGAAAATGTCTTCCGAAAGTTGTTTGTTCAGTACTTGAAGTTCCTTGCGTTTGGGTTCTAATTCCGAGCCCAAAGAAATTAATATCTTCTTTTTTAATTCAATTTCACCTTGTAATGAGCGATGATTATAACGAATAATATCTAATGCTAAATCCTGATCAACGATTTCAACCGCTGCAGTTACTTCAGGTTTATCTTCGATGATAAGTATACGCTCCTCATCTACATATGCTGTATGGTTATACTTTTCAAGATTATCAAGCATAACATTTCTTAAATGGAAAAAGTTGTTATTCCATCCAGTTGTTGACTTTTCAGCCATTATATCGTGATATGCTAAGTTCCATAAATTATAAGTTAATTCTATTAGCGTCATAAAGGCCTCAGTATCACCGCGTTTAGCAGATTTTATAATTTCTTTATAATTTACTGCTTCAAGAAAATCATTTACGTTTACAAAATGATCTCTATAACTCCAACTACTAAAACAACGTTCGTCAACAAATTCAAATAAAGTCCGGTCATAAGGCGAAGAATAAGTGCTCTTCTCTTTAATAGACATCGAAACTATTCGATCTACCTCGTTAGAAATATTTATAGAACTTGCGGCTATATCAAATATGCTTTTTCTCATACTCATTTTCCTCAATTCGTATAAAATTATAATTTTTCCGGAACAAATTCCATAATATCATCCACACCGCAGTTTAATGCAGCACAGATCTTGCCGAGGGTTTCGACGGTAACGTTTTCGCCCTTGCTCATTTTTGTGATTGTGTAGTTGCTGATATCAGCGACCTTTGCAAGGTCTTTTTTCTTCATATCGTGGTCAATCAGAAGCTTCCATAATTTCTTATAACTTACAGACATAATTACACCTCAGAAAGAATATAATTTTACTTCTACATTATATCCCTGTAAAACAGCTTTTGCAAGAAAAAATGAAGTGAAAACTAAATTTATATTCAAAATACCTATAATATGCACATGGAGATCCTTTAAAATAAAAGGAAATCGTGCAAAAAATTATAAATTTTATTACCTAAAACATATCGATATATATACTTTCCCTTATACATATAAATGACGAAAACCGTAAAATGTAACACAAAAACTTTCGATTTCTTGAAATTTCTACCTTTTACACAGTACAGACTAATACCGATTGTGCAGTGTTACGACAGAAACCGACAAGAACCAGCCGAAAAGGGGAGAGTATAAAAATCCGACTGACACCTGATTATTCAGATATCAGTCGGTATGCTTTCTATAAAGTATCGTTACAACGATAGTTTGTCAATGCTGCGTGAGAATATTTTCGTCAGTATATCAGACTATTATAATAACCTGAAACTGTTTTTATCAAATTCTATTAAACCGTCATCACGCATTTTGCAAAGCTCATTCGACATAGCACTGCGGTCAACAGAAAGGAAATCCGCAAGCTGCTGACGGTTGAACGGAATGGTAAAAGTCGCACTGTTATGCTTCTTTGCTTCTTCGGACAAATAAGAAATCAGCTTCTCTCGTGTGGAACGCTTGGACATATGACCGAGCTTTTGCACGAGTTTTCTGTTTTTCCCGGATATTGCAAAAAACATATTCTGCACAACCATAGCATGAAAACGGCAAGCGGAAGAGCAGGTTGTAAGAATACGCCTTACATCAAAAAAGATGACGGTACTGTCTTCCATAGCAACCACATCGTTTAACAGAGCACCGCTTTCGGGTGCAACATATGCTTCGCCAAACATTTCTCCGACAGCAATCTGACCGAGGATACTGCGGTTACCCCAGTAATCATCATTTTGTATGTGAAGAGTTCCTTCAACTAAAACAACAATGTCGTTCAGATGCTCACCCTGACGCAGAACATATTCTCCTTTTTTATAATTGTACAGTCTTGCATCAAGACAGGAGAGCATCGCTGATACTTCATCATTACCTACACCTGCAAACATCTGTGTTTTCATTAAAACAGGTACATATTTTTTCATAAAGCCTCGATTCTGTTGTAAAAACAACCGATTTGTTTCTTTTATTGTATTATAATGAAGCCACAAAATCAAGTGAGGTAAGAATATATGATCAGGAAAATTATAAAAATTGATGAAGAAAAATGTAATGGTTGCGGTGCTTGTGCTTCCGCTTGTCATGAAGGCGCTATTGAAATGATTGGCGGCAAGGCTCGTCTGACCCGTGAGGATTATTGTGACGGACTTGGTGATTGTCTTCCTGCTTGTCCCACAGGTGCCATCACTTTTGAGGAAAGAGAAGCACCCGCTTATGATGAGGCGGCTGTTCTTGAATCAAAAGCGAAAAAACAAGGAACCTTGCCCTGCGGTTGTCCCGGAACACAATCTAAAGCAATTAACAGGGAAAGTAGTGACTACAATAACTTTGCTGCACCGATTAACAGCCGACTTTCACAGTGGCCTGTTCAGATAAAGCTTGTTCCTGTGAATGCTCCTTATTTTGACGGAGCAAACCTGCTCGTAGCGGCGGATTGCACAGCTTATGCCTATGGAAATTTTCATAATGAATTTATCCGTAATCACATTACTCTTATCGGTTGTCCGAAGCTTGACGAGGGTGATTATACAGACAAACTTTCCGCTATCATCGCAAACAATAATATCAAAAGTGTTACTGTTGTACGTATGGAGGTGCCGTGTTGCGGCGGTATTGAGTATGCAGTAAAAAATGCATTACAGACAAGCGGTAAGTTTATCCCGTGGAGAGTTGTCACAATCTCCACAGACGGAAGAATACTGGATTAAATATAACGGCAGTGGGAATTTTCTCACTGCCGTTCTTGATGTTAAGCGTAAATCAATTCTCTGTTCACAACTTCGGTTGCACGTTGGTGGATGTTGTTCATTCGCTGAACCCATTCGAGCTGATTGTTTTCTTTGAGCTCCTCAGTGACATTTTCTGCTTTTGCGATTTGGGTCACGAGAGTGTTGAATAGTTCTTCTGCTTGCTTGTCAATCTCTGCGAGGTGGCTCCACAGTTTACCTGCCGAGAAGAGCTGAGTAAAAAATACCTGTTTGTTTTTCTGCAGATATAAACCGTGGGCTCGTCCCCATTTACCGAGTCTGATTTCCTTCACTTCGGTTGGTAAGGTGAGATTCGGGATTTTATAATCTCCTACCTGTCTGTAAGTGATGTTCATAATTTTCTCCTTTCATTTTACAAATACATCGTGTGTGAATTTTGCACCGAGCCGAAAACCGGAAATAAAACTGTCGGCAACACTCATACTGAGAAATTCATTGTATGAATTTGTGTATTGCTGAAGCAGTTTCTTTTCTTCTTCGGTCAGTTTTTCTTTGAACTCATCTTCGTTTTTTACGAGTGAGTTCAGTTTCTTTTTAAGAGAAGAGCCGAGCTCAGGGCTGAGTTCCTGTGGCTCTATGTTGCCGTAATAAAATTCTTCAATGAAGCTTTTCATACCGACCTACCTTTCTTTTGCGTGAATATTTTAATCGGATTGTTTGTTGGGGTGTTAGGGGGAATCCCTTAACAAGCGGATGTGAGTACTCAATTCCAATGCTTGTTGAGACTGATGCCATGGCATAAAAGTCGAAACAAGCTCATTTGACCGTTCACATCCAATGCTTGTTAAGACTGATACCATGTATCTTTTAATATAGTT
>JAZREK010000042.1:0-6005 GCA_045660765.1 Clostridia bacterium | reverse complement strand
ACTTGGTAACCATACTGCAATTTAAAACTTAGCAAAAATTTTCACGATACGTCTTGCAATTTTATATATCGGACCTTCCATTTCCTTTTGCACTATTTTAAGTTGTTCGGGTATGTCAATATTCTGAGGACAATGGCTTTTACATTTTCCACACTCAACGCAATTTGAAGCCGCTGTTGTATTTTCACGCAAAGTTGTACACATAAAATAATCCTGAAGCGAACGGAATTTGCCTTCTGTAAAACGACGGTTATATGCGGCAAAAATTCCGGGGATATCAACCTGCTTGGGACAAGGCACACAATATCTGCAGCCTGTACATTTTATCTTTATTTTAGAATTGATTGCCTCGACAACATTTTTAAGCATTTCTTCCTCGTCTTCTCCAAGTTCGCCAATCTGAACATCGGATGCCGTTTTAATATTGTCAAGAACCATTTCTACAGAATTCATACCGGATAAAACAACCGTTACCTCCGGCTGATTCCATAACCAGCGAAATGACCATTGTGCAGGTGTATATTTTTTTACGTAGTTTGCAAAGATTTGCTTTGCTTCTTCGGGCAGACGATTTACAAGATGTCCACCACGAAGCGGTTCCATAATAAAAACAGGTAACCCTTTTTGGTTTGCGTAATTTAGTCCCTTTCTTCCTGCCTGAGAATGTTCGTCCATATAATTATACTGAATCATACAAAAATCCCAGTCGTTTACATCTATTATCTGGCAAAAGGTATCGCTGTTTCCATGATAAGAAAAACCAATCTGGCGTATTTGTCCTTTTTCTTTTTTGTCCTGAATCCACTCTTCTACACCCAGTTCTTTAAGGCGGTTCCATGCAGCAACGTCAGAAAGCATATGAATAAGATAATAATCAATGTAATCGGTGCGCAGACGTTTGAGTTCTTCGTCAAATATTCTGTCAAAATCCTCTCTCTTCTTTACAAGATAATGAGGAAGTTTGGTTGCAATATTGATTTTGTCCCTGATTTTATTTTTCTCAAATATCTCGCCAAGCAAGGCCTCACTACCCGGGTATATATATGCAGTATCAAAATAGTTAACTCCGTTATTATACGCTGTTAATATTTCCTCCTCTGCTTTTTTCATATCAAGTTTTCCCATTCTGGTAGTAAATCGCATACAACCAAAACCTAAAATCGAAAGTTTATTACCGTATTTATCTTCTCTGTAATTCATAGAAATCACCTCTGTTTCGCAAATTTCACACTAAAACGTATAGCCCATAGGATCAGTCAATTATTCCGTAAAGGTAGTCCGACTCTTTTGTGAGAGATGCAAAATTGCCCTGACGGAGTGCCTCGTAAACCACGATTGCGACTGAATTTGAAAGGTTAAGACATCGCGCACTTGATATCATAGGGATTCTGATTGCGCGTTCGGGGTGGTCGATTAAAAGACTTTCGGGAAGACCTTTTGTTTCTTTGCCGAAAAGGAGGAAGTCACCGTCCTTGAACTCGACCTCGGTATATGACGCAGGTGCTTTTGACGAAAGGTAGAAAAATCTTCCGCCTTCGTTTTTGGAGAAGAAATCGTCAAGTCCCTCGTAATACTGGATATTCAGAAAATGCCAATAGTCAAGACCTGCGCGTTTAAGTTTTTTATCGTCTATTTCAAAGCCCATCGGCTTTACTATGTGAAGTCTTGCCCCCGTTGCCGCGCAGGTACGGACAATATTTCCCGTATTCTGCGGAATTTCGGGTTCAACCAATACTATGTTTAAGCTCATTACATATTTCTCCTTATGATTTCATCCTTCAGGCGGAAGAAAACGCCCTCTTTTACGCCTGCGGCGCATACTGTTACCTGCTGGCTTCCCGTCATATCCATAAGCACTTTTACGGGAGTAAGTCCTGCAAGAATAATATCTGCACGGGATATGTCCATACCTTTTATATCCTTGCGTTTTTCAAGGGGTGTTTTGAAAATATCCTGATATATTTTTGCAACTGCGTGGTAAGGGATTTTTACACCGTCCACATCGTCAGTTGAAAGGAACTGCTTTTTATAAAGCATTGCCATAGCGCGCGCACTGCCCCCTATTCCGTAGATGGGAAGTCCCTCGCACTCGTCAAGCCAATCTATACCGCCGATATAAGATGAAACATATTTATAAAGTTGCATCTGGCTTTTGTTTTTCATCTGCTCGGTCACAATAACTGCACCGAGAGGTAAGCTTATCGCCCTTTTAACCTCGCCATTTTTAACGAGAGTTATTTCGGTGCTTCCGCCACCTGTGTCATAAATGACACCATCTGTTATGCCGACGGTTTCCTTTACGGCGAGATAGCTGTAATATGCTTCCTGCTCGCCACTGATGATTTCAAACTGTAACTGCGCCTTTTCCTTTACACGTGAGAGGAAAAGGTCTTTATTTGCGGCATTACGAAGTGCCGCAGTAGCAACTGCCGCGATTGATGCGCATTTGTAGTCTTTCGCAATGTTCACAAAGTCCACAATTGCTTCAATTACACGCGACATCGCCTCTTCTTTGAGGAAGTTGTCGTTTGTCATACCTTCGCTTAATCTTACAGTCGCACGAAGTTTCTGAAGCAGTTTATAACTGCCGTCTTTTTCAAGCGCGTTCACACTCATACGAACAGAGTTAGAACCAAGGTCAATTACTGCAAAATTGTAACTCATACAAAATCCTCCTTAAAATAATTCATATTCATCAAGCGAATCAGAAAGCGCGTACAAAAATTCACGCGTTTCTCGGACGAGCATACACATTTTCATCGCTTTTGTAACTGTTGCTACAAATTCAGGTGATAAATCTTCTATTTTCATTGCGGTTGCGAGAGGACACATACCCTTTCCGCGCACATCCATCACGATTTCAAGTTCTCCGCCACGTTTTACATAGGGTACAAGCGGGAAAATTCTGCACGAAAGTGGGCGCAGTTTTCTGTCACAGGTACCGGGGCAAGTAAGGAGATTAACCTCTTTCCCACCGTCGTATGTAAAGTCGGTATCGTGAATTTCCGCCCAATCGGGAAGCGGTTTATACATAACCTCTTCGCCCGGAAAAAGATACATTCCCGTAATTTCGTCGGTAACGGCACAGCATGCGCCTTCGCAAAGCTGACCACAGTCAACTGTAAGCGGTGTTATATCTTCAAGCATTTTATAAAGTTTTGTATAGAATTCTTTTTTGGAAAGTTTTAATTTCATAATATCACTTTATTTCTTTACATATTTCTTGCTCTGCAAGAAGTAGAGCACCTTGCAAAGTGTTTTTTCAGGCAGTATTCTTCTGAAAAACACACCTATTTTCATAAGTTTACCTGGGATTATAATAAGTTTTCCGCGAAGCATCTTTTCGATTGCATAATCGGCAACTTTTTTCTTATCGGCGATGATGAGCCCTCTGCCCTTTTCTTCGCCCGAGTCAAAACTGACACCCGCAACGTTTTCAAATTCAGTCTTTATCGGACCGGGGCAAAGCACACTTATTTTAACATTTGATTTTTCGCGACGAAGTTCCTCGTAGAGCGAGAGTGAAAGTCTGTACACATACGCCTTCGATGCGTAGTACGCCGAGAAAAGCGGTCCCGGGTAGAAGGCGGCGATTGACGATACATTCATAATATATCCGCTGTTTTTTGCCTTGAACTTCTGCGCCGCAAGTTTGGTTAATATATGTACCGCACGGACATTTGTATCCATCATTTTAAGTTCGTCTTCAAGAGGCGATGAACAAAAATCTCCGAACACACCAAATCCCGCGTTGTTGATAAAAACATCTACCTCGTCAATGCGCGATGCGATTTTTTCAAGGTCTTCGTCTTTTGTAACGTCGGCACATAATATTTCTACACTTGTAGAAAGACTTTCTTTAAGTTTTAAAAGTTTTTCCTCGCGTCTTGCAACGGCAATTATGTCGTAACCTTTCTGTGAAAGAATTGTTGCCATTTCATAGCCGATGCCCGAGCTTGCGCCCGTAATGAGTGCTTTCATAGTAGTTCTCCTGTTTGGGGACAGGTCAATTTTTGTTGCACCTACGGATTACAAAAATGTCCCCGTCCCCATTATACTTCGTGGTCGCCTGTTGCGGCAAGACCGTTTTCGTATCTTACGCCGTAGTCATAGCCACGGAGGGGTCGTGTTACTCCCTTAAGTTTTTGTTTATAGAAGTCCACCTTTTTAAGGGTTTCTTCACTGTTATCTTTAAGCATTGAAAGAGATTTGTAATAGATGTAGTTCATCATATACACACCATATTCAAACTGTTCGTAATCTTCGATAAGGTTGGGGTTATCCTTGCCTTTGATATATTCCTTGTAATCTTCAAAACAAGCTTCAAATCTGTCGCGCATTTCCAAAACTGAAGGACCTGCCTGATAATCGTCTTCGCGATAGTCAAGTTTTGCGTGCTTGAGCGGGAAGAAATTCGGATTTCCTTCGTTTAAGCATCTTGAAAGCGCGAATGTCTTACCTTCAGATGCAAGCAACTGATAATGCTTGATATACTTACAGTTTGCGCCTGCTTCTTCAAGCTCTTTATAAACGGCTTTCATTTTTTCTGCATCTTCGCCGTATCGTGCAAGGAAATATTCATTTACCACACGGTCAGCGTCGCAATTCACATCCCACAGCATACTCTTGAGGAGGTAGTTATTAAGCGCCTGAACACCCCAAGTTCTTGCGAGCATATGAAGATATACAAAATGCTTTGCTCCCGTTTTGTAAAATACGGGGATATCGTTTCGGATTCTCTGTTCAAGAACGAACGGAAGTGCGGCAAATGTACTTACGTTATAGTATTCACCGAGAAGAAGTTCGCCCTTATAGTATCCGCCTGACCACTTGGAAAGGTTGTCGAAAATAACTTTGTTAGTTTCGCTACAATCTGCGTCGTCAATATTATGAAGATAGCATCTTTCTATAACATAGAAGCCGACAGAAATTGTAGAATAGTCGAAATCTTCAGGAAGCGCTCTGTCCGGTGGCGGAAGTGTCTCGTGATATGCCTGCGTAAGAATTGCAATTTTTCTTTTGATTCTGCCTTCCTTGGTCGCTTTCTTAATCGCCTTGTCAAGTTTATATGCAAACATCAATATTCTGTATGAAAGCGAGCCTGCATTTTTACATTTTTCACATTCACACCAAGTACCATTGTCAAGTGTGGAAAGTTTGAATTTTGAGGCTTCTCGGAATTCGCCTTCCGCAAGAGAATTTACTATAAGTTTTACGAATTCGTCTGTTGCATCTTCGTTTGATGTACAGATAAAGTCACCTGTCCAGTAACCTCTTGCCTGATATTCATAATCTCGGTGAAGCTTATGCTCACCGTCGATTTCTGCGTACCATTCGGGGTGCGCTTCGCCATATGTAAGTATGCCATCGCCATTTACATCGCCTTTATAGAGAGGGCTTACTTCATAGGGATCTTCGGGTTTTCCTTCTCCACCAAAAATTTTGTGCTTATACGGATATTCGTGATTGATGTCCATATAGTTGTACCAGATTGCGTGACCGCCCGCTGTTACACCAAGACCAAGCTTCTGCAAAAGCTCGCCATGTTCAAATTTCACAAGGAAAAGGAAATTGTATTTATTGTGAAAGAGCCACATCAGAAGCTCTGTGCTTGTATCGTATGCAAATTCGCTTGACGCCTCTCTCGTTCTGTAAGAGGGTGCGCTTTCAATGTTAATCTCCGCATTTTCTGACTTATCAAGGCTTTCGCAGTAGTGAGTGCCGTCTTCGCCCGGAGAGATGAATCTCATTCCGTGATATTCCATATACTCATCCATTGCGAAAACGCTTCCGCGTCTGCCATCACCGTGAAGAAGGACTATCTTCTTGCCTTCTTTTTCAGTACCAAAAATACGGTAACCTTCTTCCTTTGTCACTTTTTCATAAGGAAGATTATACTTTTCCGCGGCGAATTTAGAACATTCGTCGCCGAGGAATATAAGAATATCAGCTTCGTCTGAAAAGTCAGCTATATCTACAACTTCAATATCGAGGTTTTTGTATTT
>JAZREK010000041.1:0-17577 GCA_045660765.1 Clostridia bacterium | reverse complement strand
TGCTACAAGTATGATTTTTCCCCAGTTAATCTGCTTTTTTGCGGGAACTTCCTTTTCTTCCTGCAAGGGAGAGTGACAACCGCTGCACAAAACAGCGTCATCGGGGTTTATTTTTCCGCATTTAGGACAAAACATATTAATCCACCTTTCTGTAAGTGCAGAAGGAAAATTCTATTCCTTCATGCTCCATAATTTCGCTTTCCTCGGTGAGTGTCCATTTTCCATCGCTGTCAATATCAAAGAAATAAGTGTCACAAGGTACGCTCTTTCTGACTTTTGTCACGAGCGCCTCGTTACAATCATCTTTAAACATTTCGTAAATCTGACCGCCACCGATAACAAAAACGTCATCAGCAGGGAATTTTTTTACATATTCAAGTATTTCCTCTTTTGAGTTGAAAACCACAGCACCTTCGCGAGCAAAGTTTTCATCGCGGGTAAGCACGATATTCACTCTGTTTTTAAGAGGCGCACCGTTCGGGAATGAATCCAGCGTTCCGCGACCCATAACGACCACCTTTTCCCTGGTCTGTTCGCGGAAAAACTTCATATCCGGCGGGAGCGAGAATAAAAGGTCGCCACTTTTACCGATTCCGAAATCTTCGGAAACACAAACTATCATTTTCATATTATATTACCTCTTAACCAAAAGTGGATAATCCGAACTCTGATTTTCAGAGGCGGATTTCCGCTTTCAATGTGTTAAAATACTCGGTAATCCATCAAGGATTACCTGCGTTTTTGCCTTCCGAAATCAAAAATCTGCTCTCTGAAAATTCCATTGACCTGAAACGGATGAGATTTTGAGTAGATTTTGGTGCGGAAGAGGCAGTAAGGCTTTGCGCCTTACAAGGATGACAAACCAAAAGATACCGAAATTTCGCCGTTTAAGGCAGGTTCGGACTATTCTCTTTTGGTTAGAGCAATCTGTAAACGCCTACAACCTTGCCAAGTATAGAAACGCTATCAACTATAATAGGTTCCATATAGTCGTTTTCGGGCTGAAGTCGGAAATGATTATTTTCTTTATAAAAAGTCTTAACGGTTGCGCTATCCTCAACAAGAGCTACAACCATATCTCCATTACGTGCGGTTTCACATTTTTCAACGATAACATAGTCGCCATCAAATATTCCTGCATTAATCATACTTTCACCACGAACGCGAAGCATGTAAACATCGTTCTTTTTTGCAAAATCCATAGGAAGAGGGAATGTGCGTTCAAGATTTTCCTCGGCAAGAATCGGCATACCTGCACTTACTCTGCCGATTACGGGAACTTCGAGATATTCCTTTTCCATAGAAGAAATGTTTGTCGGAACATTTGCAAGTCGTAAACCACGCGAACTACCGCTTTCTTTTACAATATGACCTGCTTTCTCAAGCCTTTTGAGATAACCGTGAACGGTTGCAGGGGAATTAAGTCCAACGGCCACACAAATTTCGCGTACGGTAGGAGGATACCCTTTTTCCGATACCTGCTTTTCGATGAAATTAAGTATTTGCTGTTGCTTATCAATATTAGCCGACACAAAAACCCCTCCTTAAATTTATAAGAGTATTATAACATATAAAAAACAAAAAATCAAACATTTGTTCGTAAAAAATAAAAATTTTTTAAACCGATAAAAGTATATGGAAAGTAATAATTCTTGACTTATTTTGTAGAAGTTGGTATTATATAATAAGATTGTTATGCAAAGGACGTGTTGAAATGACAAACGAAAACGAAACAAAAGTAGTTGAAAACAGCACTGAAGAAAATGCACAGGAACTTGAAACAAATGATGTTGAAGAAGTTTCTTGCGAAAACGCCGAAGAAAGTGGCGTTGCTGAAAATAAAACTGAAGAAACTGTAAAAGAAGAAAAGAAGGATGAATCTTCAGAACCTGAAAAAACAACACAGGAAGAATTCATTTCTGAATTTGCCCCTGCTCCTATAAATATCCCTAATTACGACAAGGAAAGAGAATTGCGTAAAAGGGTAAAAATGAAGGAGAAGGATAAAAAATCCAAAAGCAAAAAGAGCAAAAGAAGACGCAGACTTGTAAGAAAAGTTATTGCTACTGTAAGAAGCGTGCTTTTATTTATTGTGCTTTTTGCTGTTGTTTCTTTGACAGTTACTACTCTTTATGTAAAAATGAACACTTCTGAATATGCGGTTAAAAAGGCTATTCGTAACAACAATCCTGAAATGTTTGTTGTAGGCGAAATAGAAAGGCCTGGCGACATGCATCTTCGTGAAAGCTCAAAAAGAGCTAGTATAGCTGATATTTTGCGCGATAACTCTTTGAATATCACCTCTTATTCAGATATAAAAGGTGCTATTATGAGATCTACATATCCCGATTATGTAGCAAGTGTTGCTCACGAAATAATGCACTTTTACCTCTACGGTGAAGAATACAGTGATATAACAAAGGGCGAAATTAAAGAAGTCATTCTTGAAAACGCAGCTCATATCACTGCTGCAACCGGTATAGAGCATATTGGCGAAACTATGAGTGATGAAATTGCAGCATATATAATCGGCTCTGAAGAAATAGAAAGCCTCAGCTTGAGCAATATTGAAAAGCAGAAGGCTTCAGAAAGTACTAATATAACTTCTGTATTGTTCTCTACGATGTCCCTTCTTTGCTTTGTAATTGCACTTTTGCTCTTCCTGGTAATTACTGTATTATTGTGTAAAGAGTACGCATACAAATTGATAGGTTGGGCTACCATTTTGTCAGGTGCAATTTTCACAATCGTGGGATTCCTCTACAAGCCTGCATTTACTCCGAATGGTGAATTTGTAAGATCTGTTTTTGACGTTATTACAAAGAGCCTCAATCAGAGCGCACTTGTTTTTGGTGGAGTAACAATTCTTGTAGGTGCTCTCGTTATGTTGATTGGAAGCTCAATGAATGATGAAGACGACGAGTACGAAGATGACGACGATGAAGTAGAATACGTTGAAGAACCTGAAGAGGCTTAAAAGCTCGATAATTAAAAGGCAAGTGTCGTATGGCGCTTGCCTTTTTAGTAATAAGGACTGATAAATTTGATTATACCTATTTTCGTTCCGCACGAGGGATGTCCCAATGATTGTGCGTTTTGCAATCAGCGGACAATCAGCGGAAAAGAAAGCCCCCCTGATATTAAAGGTGCAAGAAAAATAATTGAAGAGCATCTTGAAATGGGAAACGGAAAAGCAGACCAGATTGCTTTTTTTGGGGGTAGTTTTACAGGAATTGATAAGGAAAAACAAAACGAGTATCTGTCGCTTGCGCTTGAATATATTAAGCAAGGAAAAGTTGAAAGCATCCGACTTTCAACAAGACCTGACTATATAGACGAAGAAACGGTGAAAAGACTTGTATCGTACGGCGTGAAAAACATTGAACTTGGTGCACAATCTATGGATGATGATGTTCTTCTGAAAAGCAGACGCGGACATAGCGCAAAAGATGTTGAAATTGCCGCAAAAATTATTACGAACAGTGATGCTGTGCTGGGGCTTCAGATGATGACGGGACTTCCTCTGGATGACGAGGATAAATGTCTTTATACGGCAAGGCGCTTTGTTGAATTGGGCGCAAAGGAAACGCGTATTTATCCGACTGTGGTTCTTCGTGGAACACTTCTTGCAAAAATGTATGAAAACGAAGATTATGTACCACAAACTATTGACGAAGCGGTAAGTATTTCTGCAAAATTGTACCGATATTTTACGGATAATGGTATAAGAATACTCAGGATAGGTCTTCCTGATAGCATTGAACTTAAAGAAAACTACATCGCGGGGGCGTATCATCCGTCACTCGGAGAAATGATAATAAGCCGTGATGTGCGTAACCGACTTGAAAAAGAAATAGAAGCGGACGCAGATGTTTATGTTAATCCGCGTTTTGTTTCAAAATTCAACGGTAATAAAAAATGCAATATAGAATATTTTGCCCAAAAAGGAATAAAACTGAATATCATCCGCGATGATAGCGTGGAAGAATATAAAATATGCAGGTAGAAATACCTGCATATTTTTATGGCAATATTCGTACGGGTGTTCCTACAACCGTAATGTCAAACAATGCCTCGATATCCTCGTTATACATTCTTATACAACCGTTTGATGCCGCTGTGCCGATAGATGCGGGATTATTCGTTCCGTGGATGCCGTAACCCTTTGCGGAAAGTCCGAGCCACCTCGTGCCGTATGGACCACCCGGATCAATTTCTTTGTTTATTATCTCGAAATTACCAATAGGCGTAGGCGTTTCAGGTTTTCCCGTTGCAACAATGTATTCGCGGAATATATTGCCGTTTTTATAAACGGTCAGCCTTTTCGCGCCTACATTGATAATAATTTCAATCGGCGATGGAGCAAGTGGAATACATATTATCTGGCCGATTGTAAGACGGCGCGGGTCAAGATCAGGGTTGATTCTTAAAATTTCCTGTGAACTTACTCCAAATGATGATGCAATTGCGCCAATGGTATCACCGCGCCGTATAACATAAAAATTGCGAGTAGGACAAGCAGGTGGTTCTATAAATTTTTGGGAAATACATATGCGTTGACCGACTTCAAGATTGTAAGGGTCTATATCAGGATTTGTTGCAAGAAGTGATTCCACACTCGTACCGAACCGAAGTGCGACAGATAAAAGAGTATCGCCATTGTTTATGTTATAGGGCAAAGTGCCCAGCGGACATCTGACAGGCTGATTGGTGGCAGAAATTACGCAGATGCGTTGTCCTACAATAAGATTATCTTCTTCAAGTGTCGGATTAAGACGCAGTATGTTTTCGGGAGTGGTATCAAATTTATTAGCAATGGTAAAAAGTGTGTCGCCTTCGCGTATTACATAAAACTGTGCGCATGCCATTATTGAATCTCGACCCCCGTTCCCACGCTGACAAGGTTGAATACCTTATCCATATCTTCGTCAGATAAAATAATATCTTTTTCGGAACGCTTTGCCTCAAGACTTGAAATGGCAACATCGGGGACAAGCAGGTTGAGCCTTTTCTTTCCACCAAATGAAGTATCAATCTGTTTCTGGACAACTTGTGAAGAAAAATCTTTCAGTACGCTTTTGCAGGGGAAATTAACATTTTCTCCGCTGTTGTAGGAAAGAGTGAGGATACCATCGCTTATTTTTATGCATAATCGGGGAGGGGCAAGAGGAATACATAAAATCATTCCCTCGTAAAGATTATCTGCATCTATTCCGATGTTTGAATAAATAATCTGTGCGCTTGTTACACCGAAATAATTGGCGATAGACTCGGTGGAATCGCCTTTTTGAACGACATAATAATTGCTCGTTCGGCATGCGGGAAAGTACTGCAATGGTTCGGGGATACAAAGTCTGTCGCCTACGTTGAGTACGTTTATATCCTTGATTGAGTTAATTTCGGCAAGACGTGATATGCTTGTTTCAAATCTTTTGGAAAGTGTGTAGAGGGTATCTCCCTCTCTTACTGTGTAAGGAAAACTGCCGGGAGGACAGTTCCACTCTATGTTACAACTCATAAAAAAATCACCTCACAACCATTATATGTGTGAGGTGATTTGTCTGTGTCCGTATCAATAGAATGTTGCAAGTTCCTGCTCGGGAGCAGAAGTAATAGCTGTTTCTTCAATATGGATTACAGGGCCTTTACCCTTGTAAAATTTGCTGTATTCAATCTTAATTGTTCCCGTAACCATAATCCAGTCACGACTTTTAATATTGTGCTTTTTTTCTGTAATACATACAATAGGACTGTACTCTACATCATCTATACAACAAGTCATAACGTGTCTGCCTGCGACAAAAATATTGTCGGGCATTCTGTTATCATAAGCACATATTGCGCGGAACTTAACTTTTTTTCCTTCGTACTTTTCAGTTTCTTCAATCAAATCTCTGTACCAGAGTGCATAGTCGTGGTCTTCAATTTTCACAAGGGGAGCATCAATATCAAACGGTAACGGATCTTCTATGTCATCGTACTCTACGGTGCCGTCGGGGTATTCGTAAGCGATGTCAGCTCGTCTTGAAACACCACGGACAATTTTATGAAGCTCCATTTTGTCAATCTCTTTATTCATTCTGTTGAACACTACAAGCTCACTGATTCGGAGCTTGTCAACAGTTTGATTACGCATGTTTGCATTATAATTTACAAATGTTGTTGCGTCTGCAAAACTCATACATTGAACAACCTGAAACCCGCGGGGAAGATTCATAAGGAGAGAATCAACTTTCCACATACCGTTGTATTCAATAATGACACGTTCGCAGGAAGTTTCTTTCTGCCACGCTGAAAAAAGCTTGGGAGAAAGTGCGTTTTCTTCTTCAACAATCTTGACAGTTACGTTAGAGCCTGAAAAGATAGAAGGATCATACTCTTCGATACCTTCTTCGCAAACTACAAGAAGGGTCTTTTCTCCGCTGTTGAAACGCTCGTCGCACAGTGTATCCTGAATAAATTTTGTTTTTCCTGATTCAAGGAAACCTAAAAATAAATATACCGGAATTTCTTTCACAATATCACCTTACCCGAAAAGTTCTTCTAATTTTTCTTTGTCAATGTTTGAACCGATTACGCAAATCTTACCGATAGTGGAGCTTGAGCCTCCACGCACATCTGCTTCGCCGGGAACATAGTCGAAATGAATCCACTCGTCAGTGCCTTTAACCACGCCTTTTGCACGAAGGATTACGCCGTAACTGACACTTTCAAGACGGGAAAGAATAGATGAAATCTCATCTTTTGTGTAAGTGCGTACAGTTTCCTTGCCCCAACTTGCGAAGACATCGTCTGCGTGATGGTGGCCGTGGTCATGACAACCGCAACTGCATCCTTCACCGTGTTCGTGATGATGCTCGTGATGATGTTCACCACACTCACAATGTTCGTCGTGATGATGCTCGTGATGATCGTGGCAACCGCAGCTGCATTCTTCACCGTGTTCGTGGTGATGTTCGTGATGATGTTCACCACACTCACAATGTTCATCATGATGATGTTCATGACAATCGCAATGCTCATCATGGTGATGCTCATGACAATCACAATGTTCGTGGTGATGATGCTCGTGTTCAAGCTTTTCTATTTCATCCTGAAGTGTGTTTTTGTTTTCCATTACTTCAAGAATTTTTACGCCGTCAATTTCATTCCAATCTGTTGTAACAATCTGTGCGTCTTTGTTGTGTCCGCGGATAAGTTCCACGCAAGCGGAAAGCTTGTCCTCAGAAAGAGAGTCTGTATGGCTCAAAATTATGCAGGATGCATTTTCGATCTGGTCGTTATAAAACTCGCCGAAATTTTTCATATACATTTTGCACTTTTTTGCATCAGCAACAACGCAGTGACTGTTAAGAGTAACTTTTTCATCGGTAACGTTCTTGACTGCGCGGATAACGTCGGAAAGTTTTCCTACGCCCGATGGCTCAATAAGAATTCTGTCGGGATTAAAGTCTGAAAGGACCTTGCGGAGTGATTTTTCAAAATCACCGACAAGGCTACAGCATATGCAACCTGAATTCATTTCATTTACTTCTATTCCTGCATCTTCCATAAATGAGCCGTCAACACCGATTTCGCCGAATTCGTTTTCTATAAGAACAAGTTTTTCGCCGTTGTATGCCTCTTTAATAAGCTTTTTAATAAGTGTGGTTTTACCTGCACCTAAAAAACCTGAAAAAATATCTATCTTTGTCACAAGAACACTTCCTTTAATTTTTTAACCTTTATAATTATAAGACTTTTTTTATTTTTAGTCAACAGATTAGATAAAAATTGACATATAATGCGAAGCTATGATAAAATAATAATAACGAAAATTTGGACATCAGATGGTGATATTATGCGATTACAGAAATTTATTGCCGAATGCGGGATTGCATCAAGGCGAAACGCAGAAAAAATGATAGAGAGCGGAAGAGTCTATGTCAACGGTGAATTAGTTGATTATATGGGCTGTGTGATAGACCCCGACAGAGATGTGGTAGAGGTTGACGGACGCGCTGTAAAGGCGGAGAGTAAGAAGTATTATATAATGCTTCATAAACCTAAAAACTATGTCACAACGGTTTCTGATGATTTGGGAAGACCTACGGTAATGCACCTTGTAAATGATATCAGTGCGCGTATCTATCCGGTCGGCAGACTTGACTTTGATACAAGTGGTCTTCTTATTATGACGAATGATGGCGATTTTGCAAATATATTGACGCATCCTAAACACGTCGTGAACAAAACTTATATTGCAAGAATAGACAGACCTCTTTCAGAAGACGAGCTTTCAAAATTGCAAAACGGAATTGATCTCGATGGCGTAAGAACAGCTCCTGCCAAGGCGGAAAACATAAAGCGTCCGCAGAAAGGTTATGAAGTTAAAATAACAATTCACGAAGGCAGAAACAGACAGGTCAGAAGAATGCTTGACGCAGTCGGTGTTAATGTTATGAGTCTTAAGAGAATTTCCGTAGGATCACTAACTCTCGGCAATCTTCCTGAAGGTAAGTGGAGAAAACTTGCCGATGCGGAAGTTAACAAATTAAGAGGTAAAGGTAAATGATAAGGGTAATAGTCGTTGATAATGAAAAAATCATAGAATCCGTTTTCACTCCTGCCGAAAATATGCTTATGGCATGGGCGCAGGAAAATGAAAAAAATTCCGGCTACTGCATATTCAAAAAAACAGGCGAAATCGTCGCAGTAAAAGACAATGACAATGTGTTTGAACTTTTAATCCGCGCGACACTTAACTACCTTGATTTAAATGGCGTCGGAACAGGATTTTCCAAAAACGAAGAGCTTTTTGGCGAACTTAAAAAACTTGGTTTTACACAAAAAGAAAATATATGTGAAGTGGATATAAAATCGTTTTTTAAACCGTGTTGTAATCACTGATAGCAAAAGGACATAAAAAGGTGTTTCGGATACCTTTTTGTGTCCTAATTTTTTTCCAAAATCTGTTGAAAAAATATTTCTTAAATGTTATAATATCTTTAAGATATTATACACAAATTTACAAAGGGGTAGATGCTCTATGAAGATACTTATAGTTGACGACGAAAAATTGCTTGTAAAAGGTATTAAGTTCAACCTTGAACAGGACGGATATGAAACAGAAACAGCATACGACGGGGAGGAAGCTTTAAAGCTTGCTCGAGATAAGAGTATATCTCTTATAATCCTTGACCTTATGCTTCCTAATATTGACGGTCTTACCGTTTGCCAGAAGATAAGAGAGTTTTCTTCAGTTCCGATTATTATGCTTACCGCAAAAACAGAGGATATGGATAAAATTCTCGGACTTGAGTATGGTGCCGACGATTATCTTACAAAGCCTTTTAATATTCTTGAGCTTAAGGCAAGAATCAAGGCTATTTTGCGCCGAGTTACAAACAGTGCTGTTGCAGCTGCAAAGCCCAGCGTGAGTGCGGGTGGCATCGAGCTCGACTATAATCTTCGCAGAGTTAAAATCGGCAATCGCGTAATTGAACTTACTGCGAAGGAATTTGACCTTTGTGATCTTTTTGTTTCAAATCCCGGAAAAGTTTATTCAAGAGAGAATCTTTTAGATATCGTATGGGGTTATGATTATCCCGGCGATATCAGAACAGTTGATGTGCATGTAAGGCGCTTGCGTGAAAAAATTGAAGAGGACGCAGCAGCTCCCACATACATACTTACAAAGTGGGGGGTAGGTTACTATTTTAAGGAAAATTAAAGAAGGGATGCAGAGCATCCGCTGGAAGTTGGTTTTGACATACTTTATCATCATCGTGCTTACTCTTGGCCTTATTGGTGTGTATGTCACAAATTCCATGCAACAATACATTATAAATCAGAAAAAAATCAATACCCTTTCTCAGGCAAACGTAATTGCAGGGTATATTGCACAATATCAGGATTTGAGTGAGGGCAGTATAAACTACCTTCTTGCACAGCAACAAATCCCGAGTGACTGCAGAGTCTTGATGCTTGACATGGAGGCCTGCGTTACATACGATTCAAACAATAACATAATGCAGGGCAAATATATGCCCAAGGCATCAATACTTGGTGCAATAGACGGAAATAATAATGTCGAGGAAATTGAAGACGCAGACGGTGAACTCATAATTGCTGCGGCAGTTCCTACGATAACAAATAAAAAGGTTACAGGTGTAATCTATTATCAGGCATCAGCTGCAGAGGCAACAAATTTTAAAAATCAGATTTTTGTTACTATGATGATGCTTGCAATACTTGTCAGCATTCTTATCGGTGTTGTAAGTTTTGTTATGTCGGGAATTATAACAGAACCGATTCGCAATCTTACCGAGAAACTTTCAAAAGCGGCCGATGAAGAGGGCGACTACATTGTTGAAAAAACAACCGGTGGCGAAGTCGGAAAACTTATTGATTCTTTCAACAAGATGACCGATCATATAAGAAAACAGGAAGAAAAAAGACAGGAATTTGTATCAAATGCTTCGCACGAACTTAAAACCCCGCTAAGCTCTATAAAACTCATTTCTGACTCTCTTTTGAACACTCCCGATGCGCCCAAGGAAATGGTTGACGAATTCCTCGCTGATATGAGTGTTCAGGTTGAAAGACTTGCAAGAATTGTTGACAAACTTCTTACACTTACACGAATGGATAGTGCCTCAAGTGTTTCAAGAATGGAATTTGCAGTAGCAGATGTTACAGAGCTGTGTTCTAATATAATAAAGGCTTTGAGACCTCTTGCTGAACAAAAAAATATTGAGTTGGAGTATAATCCGGAACTTACCGTGTATTCTACAATTGAACGTGATCGTATGTGGGAAGCGATATATAATGTGCTTGATAACAGCATAAAGTACACCCGCGAAAACGGAAGAGTAACAATGAATATCACGAAAGATGAAAATAATATAATTATAGAGATCAAGGATACCGGAATAGGTATTGCTCCTGACGAAGTCTATAAGATTTTTGACAGATTTTACCGTGTCGATAAAGCTCGTGCCAGAGAAACCGGCGGAACGGGTCTTGGACTTTCTATTGCGCTTACTGCGGTTGAACTTCACGGCGGTAATATCAATGTTGAAAGTGAAGAAGGCGTCGGAAGTACCTTCCGCATAATAATACCCATTACATTTAAGTGATATAAGGGGAGTTAAATATGAAAAAAATCGTATCATTACTTCTTGTGGTTGTTATGGCTACTCTCTTTTGGGGGTGCGGTGATAACAAGACAGAACTTAAAATTTATTTCAAAGATTCTGTGTCAAACGAACTTTGTGAAGAAATAAGAAATGTTGATGCAGGAAAAAATCCAACAGAAACATTCCTTGCGAAAATTGCAATTGAACAAATGATAGCAGGTCCTCAAAACGAAAAAAATTCTCCGATAATCAGCTCTGAAGCAAAGCTTTTGTCGCTGACTGTCAGCGAGGGTGTTGCAACCGTAGATATGTCAAAGCACTTTTTGGATGAACAAGGTGTAGATTCGCTCGTTCTGCGATTCGCGTTTATAAATACTCTTTGTAATATTGAGGGTATAGACGGGATTGTAATTCAGGTTGAGGGTAAGCCTCTTGTAAGTGAAAGCACCGGTAAGGAATTTGGCGTTCTCAGTATAAAGGACATTGCATTAAATACTGAAGACAACATAACAATAAATCTTTATTTCCCCGATAATAAGGGCGAAAAGCTCGCAGTTGAAAAACGCACTGTGGATGTTCAGCAGACACTTTCACTTGAAAAAGCAATTGTAAGCGAACTGATAAAAGGACCTACAGGTAAAGAACTTCGTCCCTCAATTCCTGAAGGAACAAAACTCATCAGCATAGAAACAAAAGACGGTATATGCTATGTTAATTTTTCAAACGAATTCTGTACAAAGTCATCTTCAGGATCGGCAGCAACAACATTTACTCTTTACTCTATTGTAAATTCGCTTTGCTCGCTTGAAAAAGTTTCAAGCGTACAGATTCTCGTAAATGGAGAAACAGGCGTTGAGTTTGGAAACTACGTGCTTGATATCCCTTACGAATTCAACAGCGACCTGATTGGATAATTACACATTAGGAGTGAATTAAGATGAAACTTTCACAGGTAAAAGAAATACTGGGTGCTGAAGTCGTTGTCGGGGAGGAATATCTTGGTCGTGAAGTTAAGTCGGCTTTTGGAAGCGACCTTATGAGTGATGTTCTCGCATTTGTAAAAGACGATGCTCTTCTTCTTACAGGTCTTGTAAACGCACAGGTTGTAAGAACTGCAGAAATGATGGATATGAAAGCTATTGTTTTTGTGCGTGGTAAAAAACCGACCGAGGAAATTTATGAACTTGCAAAAGAATATTCAATGGTTATTATGACAACAGACTATACACTTTATCCGTCTTGCGGAAAGCTCTATATGGCGGGACTTGTTCCCAACGAGGAAAGGGTGGACTAAAAATGGCAGACTCATGCGTTAAACTTCACTATAACGTTATTGATGATGATTTTACAGTTGCAGGTGAGGCGAGCAGCGCGGTGAAAAAAGTTTTAAGACAACTTGGCTTTTCACCGGAAGTAATAAGACGAGTTGCAGTTGCTATGTATGAGTGCGAAATAAATATGGTGATTCATGCCAATGGTGGGTATATTGACGTTGAAATAACTCCCGAAAAAATTCGTATGATTCACACTGATAAAGGACCGGGTATAAAAGACATTAAGCAGGCAATGCAAAAAGGTTTCTCCACCGCAAATGAAGAGGTAAGACAGCTTGGATTCGGTGCAGGTATGGGACTTCCCAATATGGAGAAATACACCGACGAAATGAAGATAACAACCAAGCTTGGTGAAGGTACGGTTGTAGATATGACTGTATATGTAAAATAACCTGAAAAAGGAGGTTTTAATATGGCTTCCGAAAATAAAAGAGAACTTCTCTATCATAGCGTGTGCCTTTCAGAGGATGATTGTAAAGGGTGCACAACCTGTATGCGATACTGCCCTACACAGGCAATACGTGTTCAAAAAGGAAAAGCGAAAATAATCCGTGAAAAATGTATTGATTGTGGCGAATGTGTCAGAAGATGTCCATACCACGCTAAAAGGGTGGTAAGTGATAGCTTTTATATGCTTAAATCGTTTAAGCATAATGTTGCGCTCGTTGCACCGGCATTTTGTGGTCAGTTTTCCAAGGCTACTAATATTGATCTTATTTTGACAGGACTTAAAAAAATCGGATTTGATGATGTTTTTGAAGTAGCGCGCGGTGCAGAAGTAATTACTGCTAAAACCAGGGAAATTCTTGAGAAAAAGGAGCACGTCGGACCGTATGTTTCCTCGGCGTGTCCCGCAGTAGTAAGGCTTATTGCAGTAAAGTTTCCGTCGCTTTCTGATAAAGTAATTCCAATCACATCTCCTATGGAGACAGCGGCACAGATGGCGCGTCGTGAAGCGATTGAAAAAACGGGACTTTCAAACGAAGAAATAGGCGTATTCTTTATATCTCCGTGTCCTGCGAAGGTTACGGCAGTAAAACAACCTCTTGCGCTGGAAAAGTCTGAAGTCAGCGGCGTTATAGCGGTTAAAGATGTCTATATGAAGCTTGCACAGGCAATTAAAAATATTGACAAGGTTGAAAAACTTTCCGTGTCGGGTAAAGACGGTATCCGATGGGCGCGTAGCGGCGGCGAAACCGAAGCTCTCGGCATCAGTAATTACATAGCCGTTGACGGAATACATAATGTTATAAAAATGCTTGAAGAACTTGAAGACGACAAGCTTAATAGTATCGAGTTTATCGAGGCTCTCGCTTGTACAAGCGGTTGTACGGGAGGTCCTCTCAATATTGAAAATGAATTTGTTGCAAATTCAAGAATACGAAATCTTACCGAAAATCTTGAAAAAGGTGAAGGAAAAGATGAAAATCTCAAACTGATGTGGGATAAAAAGGTGGAATATGAGCCATTCTCGCCTCTTGACCATGACATAAATAAGGCTCTCCTCAAAATGCAACAGCTTGAGGAAATTTACGCAAGGCTTCCGCAACTTGATTGCGGTAGTTGCGGCAGTCCGAGTTGTCGTGAATTTGCCGAGGATATTGTGCGTGGCAAGGCGCAGGAGAAAGACTGTATTTTCCGTCTGCGCGAAAAGATAGAAGTCCTCGCAAAAGAAATTGAGGAACTTGGCAAGATGATTAATGAATAATCTGGAAGGGAGCTTTTAGCTCCCTTTTTCAAAACGGAGGATAAAATCATGACCGTAAAAGAAATAGCACAGAAACTTTCGCTTACTCCCGTTTGTGGTGAGGAAAATTCAAATCGCGAGGTCAAGGGATGCTATATCGGAGACCTTTTGAGTATTGTTATGAGTAAAGCACAAGCAGGGAATGTGTGGATTACCGTTCAGGGAAATATAAATGTTCCTGCGGTGGCAACTCTTACTGATTGTGCTATGGTTATAGTTGCAGAAAATATGAAACTTGACGAGGCGGCGCAAAAACGTGCGGAAATGGAGGAAATTCCCGTATATTACAGCGAAAAAAGTGCGTTTGAGGTTGCCTGCGAAATTAAAGAGTGCCTATGAAATGTTATTATGATTTTCATATACATTCCTGCCTTTCTCCGTGCGGAGATATGGATATGACTCCGCACAGTATCGCAGGGATGAGTTACATAAATGGTCTTAACGCAATAGCGGTAGCCGACCATAATACTGCTCGCAATGTCCGTGCGGTAAGTCGTGCTGCAGAAGAGTTTGGAATTTGTGTAGTTCCCGCTATTGAGGCTGAAAGTGCGGAAAACGTGCATCTTCTGTGCCTTTTTCCGTCGATTGACGCTGCCGAGGATATGGGTGAACTTCTTGAATCGCATCTTCCGCCCATTAAAAACCGTGTTGATATTTTCGGCGAGCAGTGCATTATGAATGAGTTCGACGAGAAAACAGGCGAGATAGAAAACCTTCTCATAAACGCTACTGATTTAACAATTGAAGAAATTAAAAAAGAAACCGAGAATCGTGGCGGAGTATGTATCGCCGCGCACATTGACCGCGACAAAAACGGCATAGTGGCAATACTTGGTGCAATTCCCGAAAGTATCGGCTTTACGACGCTTGAAACAGCCGACAAAATTACTGCAGAAAATGCGGATAAAAAGTATAAATATATCACTAACAGCGACGCACATTATCTTACTGATATTTCCGAAAAAACCAATTACCTTGAAGTAGAAGAAATAAGTGTTGAAGAAATATTAAATAAGTTGAAATAAAATGTGCTTTTTTGTCATTTTATATAGACAAAAGATGTTTAATTTGTTATAATAATAAAGATATTATCGGTATTTTTATGTATGTGGTATCGATAATGAAAGAGCGATTTAATTCATATTAATCATAGGAGGTATAGTCATGGCAAAAGAAGCAGTTATTCCTTTCAAGGGAACAGCAGAGCAGAAAGAAAAGCTCGACGGCGTAATTGCACAGTACAAAGGTCAGGAAGGTGCACTTATTCCCGTTCTTCACAAGGCGCAGGAAATTTACGGATATCTTCCGATTGAAGTTCAGACGATGATTGCAGATGGTCTCGATGTTCCGCTTGCAGAAGTATACGGAGTTGTAACTTTCTACACTCAGTTCTCTCTTAATCCTAAGGGTGAGTACAAGATTGGCGTATGTCTCGGTACAGCTTGCTACGTTAAGGGTAGTGGCGACATTCTTGAAAAAATCAAGGAGATTCTTAGTCTTGAGGTAGATGGTTGTACATCTGACGGAAAGTTCTCGCTTGAGGCTACTCGTTGCATCGGTGCTTGTGGCCTTGCTCCCGTATTCACAGTTAATGAGGATGTATACGGCCGCATCACAGTAGATGATGTTGCAGGAATTCTCGCAAAATACCAGGACTAATGCAGGAAATCAGCTTAAATATTCTTGACATTGCCCAGAATTCAATCAGGGCAAATGCAACACTGATTGAAATAACTATTGAGGAAAATCCCGAAAGTGACCTTTTTGCTTTTACAATAAAGGATAACGGTTGCGGGATGGATGCACAAATGGTGAAAACGGTTTCTGACCCGTTTGTAACGACAAGAACGACAAGAAAAGTCGGACTTGGAATATCGCTTCTTAAATCTGCGGCACAGCAGACCGGTGGCGATATAAAGCTTGAGAGCGAGCTTGGTGTCGGAACTATCATTCGTGCAGATTTTTCGTATGGACATATTGACCGTCAGCCACTTGGTGATATTTCGGCGGTTATGGTGTCGCTTATAAGTATGAATCCCGATATTGATTTTTTGTATACTCATAAGTTTTGCGAAAATGAGTTTGTACTTGATACAAGGGAGCTTCGTGCAGTCCTTGGTCAAGAAGTCAAACTTTCCGAAATCAGTGTAGCAACTTGGATTCAGGAATTCATAAATGAAAATTTAACCGAAATTTACGGAGGTGCGAAATAATATGAAAAGCATAGCAGAACTTGAAGCTATAAAGAAAAAAGTATTAGACAGCGTTAATCTCAGAAAAGAAAGAGAAGACGGTGTAAGAGTTGTTGTTGGTATGGCTACATGCGGTATCGCTGCAGGTGCTCGCCCCGTTATGACTGCATTCCTTGAGGAAGCTAGTAAGCGTAATCTTTCAAATGTTGTTATCGAACAGACAGGTTGCATCGGTATGTGTGCGCTTGAACCCATTGTTGAGGTTTTTGTACCCGGCAAGGAAAAGGTTACTTATGTTAAAATGACAGCAGATAAGGTTGCAAAGATCGTGTCCGACCATATCGTTAACGGTGCTCCCGTTATTGAATATACTGTCGGCGCACAGAAATAAGAGGGGAGTGTAGAAAATGAGTTTGTACAGATCACACGTGCTCATCTGTGGCGGTACAGGTTGTACTTCTTCAGGTGGCGCTAAACTTATAGACGAATTTGAGGCACAGCTCAAGGAAGCAGGTCTTGAAAACGAAGTTAAAGTTGTAAAGACAGGCTGCTTTGGTCTTTGTGCGCTCGGCCCTGTTGTAGTAGTTTACCCCGAGCGTGCTTTCTACAGCAGAGTTCAGACAGAAGATGTTAAGGAAATCGTTACTGAACATCTCCTTAAAGGTAGAATTGTAAAGAGACTTGTATACGATGAAACTCTTCAGGAAGGTGACGACACAATCAAGTCACTTAATGAAGTTGACTTCTACAAGAAGCAGATGCGTATCGCTCTTCGTAACTGTGGTGTTATCAACCCTGAAAACGTTGAAGAATACATCGCTTTTGACGGTTACAAGGCACTTGCAACTGCAATTACAGAAATGACTCCTCAGGAAGTTATTGACAAAATCAAGGAATCAGGACTTCGTGGCCGTGGCGGTGGCGGTTTCCCCACAGGTCTTAAGTGGGAATTCGCTTCAAAGAGTGTAAACGACCAGAAGTACGTTTGCTGTAACGCCGATGAAGGTGACCCCGGTGCATTCATGGATAGAAGTATTCTTGAAGGTGACCCCCACAGCGTACTTGAAGCTATGGCTATCGCAGGTTACGCAATCGGTGCTAATCAGGGTTACATCTACATCCGTGCAGAGTATCCCATCGCTGTACAGCGTCTTGAAATCGCTATCAAGCAGGCTAAGGAATAT
>JAZREK010000040.1:0-2948 GCA_045660765.1 Clostridia bacterium | reverse complement strand
CTTACCTTTACATCTTCTTGAAGGCGGTTACTTTCACACGCCAATAGTCCTGTCATTATTTTTGTAGTGCTTGCCATAGGAAGTTTTTCGTAAGCATTTTTTTCAAAGAGCACTCTTCCGCTTTTTAAATCAATCAGAACTGCACTCCTGGCGCTGATTCCATACACTTTAAAAGACATAATATTTACAGCTATAATAATGAGCGCTACAATTTTTCGCATAAAAAAACCCCTTTTCCTCACAATTATATTGCAAGGAAAAGGGTTTTAGAATAACTGATTTACTTTACAAACTTCTTGATGCCTTCAGTTGCATCTGCGGGATTGAGACTAAGGATAATCTGAATCTCAGCATTATTCTGTTCTGCAATAGTTTCAACTTTTGCAAGGAATTTTTCAAGAGCTTCAAGGTCATCATTAACAATCTTTGTGATGCTGTCAATGAAGATGTGAGCAATATCGTAGTTCTGTGAAAGCATACCACCGATAAAGCCATAAAATTCTTCGTAAGTTGTGATCTGATATTCTTCTGTATCAACAAGTCTTACTTTATGTGAAAGATCAAGGACGTGTCTTTTTCCCTTGTTTACGAAAACTACACTACCGGTAGCTGCCTGCTCTGCAGTATGTACAGCCTCAATAAGCTTCGCTGTCTTGCCGGTTCCTTTTTCTCCAATTATAACTTTAATCATACTAAGCCCTCCTAAAAATATATTTGGTGTCTTTGTAATTACATTATACTATATATACAGTATAAACGCAAGAAATTTTTGAGAAAAATGAAGAATTTATATTTACAAAATTTTAAGAAAGCATTTTTACAAATTCTTCTTCGCTAATTACGCTGATTCCAAGGGCGTTGGCTTTATCGAGTTTACTGCCGGCTTCCTCTCCTGCGAGCACGTAATCTGTTTTTTTACTTACAGAAGATGATACTTTCCCGCCATTATCAGTAATCAATTTAGATGCTTCATTGCGATTCATTGTCGGGAGCGTTCCTGTAAGAACGAAGGTTTTCCCAGTAAAGATTCCCTCTTTTTTTACGTCCTTGCAGATGAAATTTAAATTATGAAGTCTTAATTTTTCAACAATTTCCTTGTTTTCTGGTTGTTCAAAATAACAAACTATACTTTCTGCGATTATTTCGCCAATTTCATCCACCTTCGATATTGCGTCTTTATCGGCCGCAATAAGATTATCAAGCGTTTTGAAATGCTGTGCTAAAATCTGAGCATTTCGTGCACCAACATGTCTTATTCCAAGTGCAAATATAAGTTTGGAAAGGTCGTTTTCTTTGCTTTTTTGAATTGAGCTTACAAGATTTTCAGCACTCTTTTTACCCATTTTTTCAAGAGTCTCAATATCTGCGGGATTGATGTCATATAAGTCTGCTACCGAAGATATGATTTTGTTGTCCAGAAGCTTCTCTACCATAGCAGGACCCATTCCCTCGATATCCATAGCGTCACGCGAAGCAAAGTGTATTATATTCCTTGCAATCTGTGCTCCGCACTCTGATCCCATACAGCGATACGCAGCCTCTCCCTCTTCACGGTACACCTTGGCTCCGCAAACAGGGCAATTTTCAGGCATTTGAAACAAAATTTCTTTCCCGCTTCGCTTTTCTTCTACAACACTTAAAACCTCGGGGATAATATCTCCTGCTTTTTGAACAAGGACCTTATCTCCTATACGTATATCTTTTTCTCTGATATAGTCAATATTATGTAGTGTTGCACGCGATACCGTAGTTCCTGCAAGTCTTACGCTTTCAAGCACGGCATTTGGAGTCAAGACTCCCGTTCTTGCTACCTGAATGACAATATCCAAAAGTGTAGTTTCTTTTACTTCCGGAGGATATTTGTACGCAACGGCCCACTTCGGACATTTCGCTGTTTTTCCGAGTCTTTCACGCTGTGAAAGAGAGTTTACCTTTACAACAGCACCATCTATATCGAAGCCAAGTTCCCCACGCATTTCGCCTATTCTTTCAATCTCGGAAAAAGCATCTGCGATAGAATTAAAGACCGGCGTTTCAGGTATTGTCTTGAAACCTATTGAAGCAAGATATTCAAGGCCTTCTTTATGCGTCAGAATCTCTTTACCCTCGATTTGCTGAATATTAAACACATATATATCAAGTTTACGTTGCGCAACTACACTGCTGTCAAGCTGTCTGAGGGAACCTGCTGCTGCATTGCGCGGATTTTTAAATTCCTTTTGTCCCGTTTCCGACTGATATTTATTTACAGCCTCAAAACTTGAATGCGGCATAAAAACCTCTCCGCGCACTTCAAGATATGGGATATTTTCTTTAAGCTTTAACGGAATATTTCTTATGGTTTTCAGGTTTTCGGTAACATCTTCGCCCACAGTTCCGTCACCACGTGTAGAACCTCTGAAAAAATAGCCATCACGGTACTCAAGCGAAACGCTTAGTCCGTCAATTTTAAGTTCTGTGATATATTCTACCTTTTCACTGAGAGTTTCTTCGCACTTACGGCCAAAATCAATAACACTTTCTTTATCAAAAACATCATTAAGACTTTGCATCTGCACAGTGTGAACAACTTCGTCAAAACCGTTGAGGATTTTTCCACCTATGCGCTGTGTCGGAGAATCAGGAGTAATAAGACTCGGGTCTTCTTCCTCCCTTTTTTTTAGTTTCTGCATAAGAGTATCGTATTCAAAATCACTTATTTCAGGTTCGTCTTTTGTGTAATAGAGATTGCTATGATAGTTTATAAGCTCTCTTAATTCCTCAATATTCATACTACACCTCAAAAAATACATGGGATTGTAACAGAACAATCCCCTATGTATTTGCATTTATTATTTTGCAGCCTGCCATACAGTATTATCAGCAAATGTAACTGCTTTAACTTTAACATTTTTTATAGATACTGCGTCGTCGCCTGATTCTGCCTGCCAGCCTACACGAGCCTTATC
>JAZREK010000039.1:0-4006 GCA_045660765.1 Clostridia bacterium | reverse complement strand
TTTTTTTGTTGACTTAATAGCAAAAAAATGATAAAATGAAGTGAGTATGGGAAAGTCTACCCATATGGTGAAGGAGAGATTGCTATGAGTTATGCTGATATATTATTCAAAAAGAATTGCGAAGACATACTCAACAACGGCTTTTCGGACGAGCTTTTAGATGTGCGTCCTACATGGCCCGACGGTGAGAAGGCACACACTGTTAAAAAGTTTTGTATCGTAAACAGATATGACCTTAGTGAAGAGTTTCCCGTTATAACCCTTCGTCAGACTTTTATGAAGGCGGCTGTTGAAGAGCTTTTGTGGATATGGCAGAAAAAGAGTAATAACGTAAACGAGCTTAAAACACGTATCTGGGATTCGTGGGCGGATGAAAACGGCTCTATCGGTAAGGCTTACGGTTATCAGCTCGGTGTTAAGCATAACTATAAGGAAGGACAGTTTGATCAGGTTGACCGCGTTCTCTTTGACCTTAAAAACAATCCGCAAAGCAGACGCATTATGACAAACATCTACAACCATCAGGACCTTTCCGAAATGGGACTTTACCCTTGTGCATATTCAATGACATTCAACGTAAGCGGAAATACATTAAATGCGATTCTTAATCAGCGTTCGCAGGACATGCTTACCGCAAACAACTGGAACGTGTGTCAGTATGCGGTGCTTGTGCATATGATGGCGCAGGTAAGCGGACTTAAGGTGGGCGAGCTTGTTCACGTTATTGCCGATGCGCATATCTACGACAGACATATCCCGATTGTAGAACAGATTTTGTCGAAAACTCCCTACGATGCACCCGCTTTCAAGATGGATACATCGATTACGGATTTCTATAAATTCACAACCGACAGCTTCAAGCTTGAAAATTACAAGTACCATACACTTGATGTTAAGATACCGGTTGCTATCTGATGAGGTAAAAAATATGAAAATGATAGTTTGTGTTTCCGAAGATTTCGGAATCGGAAAAAGCGGTGACCTTTTGTTTTCGCTTCCGCCCGATATGAAGTTTTTCCGCGAACAGACCAAAGACAAGGTTGTAATAATGGGACGCGGAACACTTGATTCGTTCCCCGGCGGAAACCCTCTTAAAAACAGAGTGAATATTGTCCTTACACGCGATGAAAATTTCAGTCGCGACGGTGCGGAGGTATTTACAAGTAAAGAGGGCATACTTGAATATGTGAAAAAGTTCCCCACGGACGATGTTTTCGTTATCGGTGGCGGACAGATTTACGAAATGTTCAGGGATGATTGCGATGAGGCGCTTGTAACAAAGGTAAGAAAGAGCGTTCCTTGTGACACATACTTTTTTGACATTGACAAAGATTGTAAGTGGACTCTTTCGGACGAGAGTGAGCTTATGAATTTTGAAGGAACGGAATTTTCATTTTGCACATATAAGAAAAAATAAGACGATTTTGAAAGGCGGAGATTTATGTTCTGTCCAAAATGCGGAAAAATTAATCCGGATAACAACGAAACTTGCAGCGGTTGTGCTGCACCTTTACATGAAGAAATTGAAAAGGAATCCCCGAAAAAGAAAAATAGTTGGGGAAGAATCCTGCTTGCAGTTGTAATTATAGCTATAGCGGTGGTAGTGGTGACGCTTGCGCTCAACGGCTGTGGAAAAGGGACGATTCCCGAAAACCCTGTGACATTTTAATTGACGACGCGCAGAAATAAAGTGCGCCTATGTACTTTGAGAAGGTGGTTTTTTTGAAAAAAATAAAAGGTTTCTTTTCTTTCTTGAAAAGAGCACTGGACAATCATCCGCTTTTGTTTTTTGCGGTTTTAAGTGTCCTTGAAAATTTCGCAATAGAAAGCTTAAGCAGACATTCTATCGTGAAGGGGTTTCAGCATATTTATACAAGCCCCGTAGTGTTTTTCTATAACTCGCTTATAATTTTGCTTGTTATTTCGTTTGCACTGCTTTTCAGACGCCGATTGTTCGGTCTGGTAATTCTTTCTGCACCGTGGCTGATATGCGGTATAGTAAACAGTATTGTTTTGAGCTTCCGTGTAACACCGCTTGGAGCGATTGATTTCCAGATTGTAAAACTCAGTCTTATCATTATGTACCTTAATCAGTGGCAGAGAATACTTCTCTACATCGCAGTCGGTGTAGGATTGCTTTCTATTATTGCTCTTTGGATTCTGGGTCCGAAAATCAGTGGTAAAATCCACTATGGAAAGAACGTTGCCTCAATTGTAGGTATTGGTGTAGCCGTTGCAATCACAACGTCTATTGCACATAATATAAAGGCTATCAGCTCGGATTTCGGCAACCTTGTCGGTGCGTATAATAACTATGGTTTTGTATACTGTTTCTCGAGCAGTATGCTTGATACGGGCATAAATAAACCCGACGACTATGGTCAAGAAAAGACGCAAAAAATTCTGGAGCAGTTCCCCGAAACAACAAATACAGACGAAATGGTAAAGCCGGATATCGTTCTTATACAGCTTGAATCGTTTCTTGACCCGAAAACTATCAAAGGTATGACATTCTCGGACGATCCGACACCTATTCATACGTACCTCAAGGAAAATTTCTCGGCAGGATATCTTTCTGTTCCGTCATTCGGTGGCGGTACTGCCAATACCGAGTTCGAGGTGCTTACAGGTATTAATCTTGACAACTTCGGTCCCGGCGAATATCCGTACAAGACGATTATGCTTGAAGAAACAGTGGAATCAATAGCGTACAACCTCAAGGAAAACGGCTATACAGCACACGCTATCCACAACCATACAGGTAATTTCTATGACCGTGATAAAGTCTACCCCCGAATGGGATTTGACTCTTTCCAGTCAAAGGAATATATGTACGGCTTTGAAACAACTCCCTACGGTTGGTGTAAGGATAAGGTTCTTACTGAAGAAATTATGACCGCCCTTACCTATACTGATGAGGAAAATGGAATAACAGAAGAAAACCCGCGTTTTGTGTGGACTGTTTCTGTTCAGGGACATGGTGCTTTCCCGACAGAACCCATCCCCGGTAGCGACAATGTTATTCAGATAGAGTGCGACCGATTCAACGAAAAGGAACTTTGCGCACTTGAATATTATATAAATCAGGTCTGGGAAATGGATATGTTCCTCGGCAGTCTTATCTCCGCACTTGAAAATCGCGACAGACCCACTATGGTTATAGCGTATGGTGACCATCTTCCTTCAATCGGACTTGATGGGGAAGACCTTACCACGGGAAATGCGTATCTTACCGAATATGTGACTTGGAACAACTTCGGTCTTGAGAAAAAGGACAAGGATTTAAGAACTTATGAGCTTACAAGCGAAATGCTTAAGGAGATTGGTTTTAACAATGGTAATCTGACAAAGCTTCATCAGTACAAGAATTCAGAAGATTCCAAGCTCAACGAGAAGAAGTATCAGGAACAGATAGCATACCTTGCGTATGATATGCTGTATGGCGAAAATTATCAGTTCGGCGGAGAAAAACCCTACAAAAAAACAGAAATGAGAATGGGTACACTCCCGATTACACTTGATTCAATCAAGGTTATGGGACGATCTCTTTATGTGCAGGGTGAAGGATTTACCGAAAAGAGTAAGATATTCGTAAATGGTGAAAAGCTTCCCACGACTATGCTCAGTCAGTATTCGCTGATGGTAGCGGATACAAGAATCAGGGAAGGTGACGAAGTAACTGTCGGACAGTCTTCGAGTAAGAGAGAAGTACTCAGCTATTCTGACCCGATTATTTACAATAAGGATGTTCACCTGATAGAGGTTGAAAAAGAACCATCCGAGGATGAAAATACTCAGGAAGGGGAAGAAACCCCGACAGATTCCGAAGAAAAAACGGCAACTGAATAATAAAAAGACGACATTCTTAGCGGGTTGGTCATAGGGATGAATTGGTTTTAGACTGATCTTTTTCGTTAATACTACGCAAAAAAATGGCGAAATACGAAAGTATTCCGCCATTTTTGTTTCTTGTCTTAAACGAAAAATCTCTATTCTAAAACTGCGA
>JAZREK010000038.1:0-21031 GCA_045660765.1 Clostridia bacterium | reverse complement strand
TGCAAAGAATGTAATCTGCATATTCGGTGACTATGACGCAGAGGTCACACCCGTTCCCATTCCGAACACGGTAGTTAAGCTCTGCAGTGCTGATGATACTTGGTGGGAAGCCGCCTGGGAAAGTAGGTCGTCGCCGGAACTAAAAAAGAGCAAGTCAAACCACTTGCTCTTTTACTTTGCCATAACACATCGCTTCTTTAGTCGCAAATATTATCATAGCGATTATCGGTTTCTGCAAAACATCTTACAAGACAAGCAGTTGAGGTTATAAAAAGAAAGAAGAAAAGAAGAAGAGCTCCTGTAATTATAGCTCCGATCACGCTAGTTGCGGGGAAAGTTACTCCAAGGAGAATTATAGCGGTCAATATAGTGCCGAGAATACCCAGAAGAATCAATGAAAGGGGAGTGCTGATGCAATCTCGACTTCTGCAACAGCTGAGAGATGCACTCGCCAAAAGTGTAACTGCAAGATAAACAACCGCAATACCCAAAAGAACCCATAAAAATGCGGGTGTAAGCGTTATAACGGCAGTTATGGTAAGAAGAGTTGTTACAATACCTACAATAACACTAACTGCAATTGCGAGGAAAGAGCAGTCAAAACCGCGAGAGCAAGAACAAGAATTGAATTTAGTCATATTTTCACCTCCCGTAATAGTATATGCTTTGACAAAAATTAGGTGAAAAAAAGCATTAAAGTTATAAAAAGTACATGTTTGTCGTTAATAAATTTACAAAAATAATAAAAAAAGTCTTTACAAACCAACTTTTCTCTGCTATAATATATTTTGTTCGCAAGTGCGAGACTAGATATCGCGGGGTGGAGCAGTTTGGTAGCTCGTCGGGCTCATAACCCGAAGGTCGTGTGGTTCAAATCCCGCCCCCGCAACCAAAAAACCTCTTGGATTTTTCCAAGAGGTTTTTCATTTGTGTACAAAATTGGTTTTAATGTTATGAGACCGACGAGCGTACTGACAGATTAGTAAAATATCGTTTATAAATTTTTTCTGAAAAAAACCTAAATAAAATCAAAAAACTTGACATATTAATTTTCAGATTTATAATTAGATTTGAAATAGTTGCGAAAAGTTGTAATGATCGTGAAGGAGATAATATTATGGGCGAACATAAAATTCCGGTTGAGACACTTAAAAATCTTTTATCTAAAGTAGATGGAGATTGCGCCTTGTATGTTTCAGTTCCGCAAGAGGGAGAAAAGTTTTCAATCAACGAAAATATGATATTTTCAGCTGCCAGCACTATAAAAATTCCTGTGCTTGCTCTTTTGTTTCAAGACGCAGAACAGGGGAAGGTTGATCTTTCTAAAAAGGTAGTGGTTAAGCCTGACAACCGTGTAGTAGGTAGCGGAATTTTGCGTTCTTTGGCTCCAGATTTGGAAATTAGCTTATTTGATTTGGCAAATCTGATGATTGTTATGAGCGATAATGTTGCCACTAACGAGGTTGTCGATGTTGTGGGCATGGACCGCACAAGACAGTTCTGCCTAGATCATGGATTTACAAATACCTGGATATGGAGAAAAATGTTCTACAAAGGCTATACACCGACACCCGAAGTGCCTGATGGAGCACCCAACAATGCAACTTGTGTCGGGGATTTAGGTCGTATGCTGGAACAGTTGGCCGCAGGGACACTGGTTGGAGAAGAGTCTTGCCGAAAAATCATTCAAATTCTAGCAGGACAGCGTATTGCCAGACTAAAAACTCTGTTATCGTGTTCGGAACGCGTTGATCCCAGAGAAGAAACACTGAGACCTCCACAGAAAGGCGATGTGTTGGTAGCTAGCAAGGGAGGAACACTGACAGACTTTGGAATCGCTCACGATGCAGCTATTTTCTATCTTCCTGACGGACGTTATTATATAGTGACAATATGCACTCGTTCCTCAAGCATAAGAGAAACAACTAAAATCATAAATGAGATAGGCCTTGTAATGTATGAGGCAATGAAATAACGATAAGTTAATATGGTTGTATAAAAATCTCTCAAGTCGAAAGTCTTGAGAGATTTTTTGCATATATACGAGGCTTTAATTAATGCAGTTTACAGTTTTAAATTCACCAACACTAAAAAGGCAAATAATTGCCGAAAATTATTGGTTTTTCCCTTGACTAAATTCGCGAAAATTGATATAATTGTACGCGTGAACGAAGGCTTTTTATGACTGACGGAAAAGTGGGGTTAACCACGTGGGAGTAAGAAGCTGAAATTGCCGACCGTCTGGGCGTATCTGTTCTGCAGTGACGCAGCAGGTACGTCTTTTTATATTGTCTCGGCAACATAGTTTGAAAGGAATGATAAACTTATGAAAAAAGTTGGTATTATAATGGGGTCAGACAGCGATCTTCCCGTAGTTGAAAAAGCGATCGACACTTTGAAAGAATTTGGTGTACCCTGCGAGGTGCATGTTTTCTCAGCACACAGAACTCCGATTCAGTCTGCTGAATTTTCCAAAAATGCTCGCGCAAATGGTTTTGGTGCAATCATTGCAGCAGCAGGTAAGGCAGCACATCTTGCAGGCGCAATTGCTGCTAATACAACACTTCCCGTTATTGGCATTCCTGTAAAATCATCAACACTTGACGGGTTGGATGCACTTTTATCAACAGTGCAGATGCCTGCAGGTATCCCCGTTGCTACTGTTGCTATCGATGGAGCAGCCAATGCTGCATTACTTGCTATACAGATTCTTGCAGTAGAAGATAAAGAACTTGCAGAAAAGCTTGACGCATCAAGAAAGGCAGCATCAGAAAAGGTGCTTGAGAAGAATAAAGCAATCGAGGACAAGTTCAACAACTAACACGCAATATAAAGGAGTAAGCTTATGGGTGGTTTTTTCGGTGCAGTAAGTAAACACGACGTAATCGCAGATGTCTTTTTCGGAACTGACTATCATTCGCATCTCGGAACCAAAAGAGGTGGTATGGCAGCATTCGACAAAGAAAAAGGTTTGCAAAGAGATATCCACAATATTGAAAATTCTCCCTTCCGTACAAAATTCGATGATGTATTTGACGAAATGAAGGGTAATTCAGCAATTGGTTGTATTAGTGACAGTGACCCGCAACCGCTTTTGATTCGTTCCAACCTTGGAACTTATGCAATCTGTATTGTCGGTGTTATAAATAACTCGGAAGATATTATAAAGCAGTATCTTTCTTTCAGCGGCGGACACTTTGTTGCAATGACAAGCGGAAAGGTAAATTCCGTTGAATTGGTGTCAGCGCTCATAAATCAAAAGAGCAGTTTCGAAGAGGGTATAAAATTTGCCCATAGCGTTATTGACGGTTCTGCTTCAATCTTGATTCTTAAAAATGACGGATCCATTATCGCAGCAAGGGACAGATACGGAAGAACCCCGATTCACATCGGTAAAGGGGAAGACGGATATTGTGCTTCGTTTGAGTCATTTGCTTGCCAGAAGGTTGGCTATGAACTCGAGAAAGAACTCGGCCCCGGAGAAGTTGTTGAGTTTGATTCTGAAAAGCTCACAGTTCTCAAGAAGCCCGAGAAGGACATGAAGATCTGTTCTTTCCTCTGGACTTATTACGGTTATCCAAACTCAATTTACGAAGGCGTTAATGTTGAGGTTATGCGTAATCAGAATGGTCGTATTCTTGCGCAGAACGATAAAGAACAAGACAATATTCCTGAACTCGACTATGTAAGTGGTGTGCCTGATTCAGGTATTCCTCACGCAATAGGCTATTCTAACGAAACCAATATTCCTTTCGGACGTCCGTTTATAAAATACACTCCCACATGGGCAAGAAGTTTCACACCTCCTAACCAGGTGGAGAGGGAACGAGTTGCCAAAATGAAACAGCTTCCCGTACACGACCTTATCGTAGATAAAAAACTTCTTTTTGTTGACGATTCGATTGTAAGAGGAACGCAGCTTCAGGAAACAGTTGATTTTCTCTATTCCAACGGTGCGAAGGAAGTTCACATGCGCAGTGCATGTCCTCCCGTAATGTATAGCTGTAAATACCTTAATTTCTCTCGTGCGACAAACGAGATGGAACTCATTGCAAGAAGAGTTATCGTTGAACTTGAAGGGGAAGAGGGTCTTAAATACATTGATGAATACAGCGACGGTTCAACAGAAAGAGGAAAGTCTCTCAGAAAAACAATCGCTGAAAAGTTTAATTTTGCATCACTTGAATTCCAGTCAGTAGAAGGTACTATCAAGGCAATAGGTATTGAACCTTGTAAGCTTTGCACATACTGCTGGAATGGTAAAGGTTAATCAAAAGAAAAGGAGAATAATTATGCATTCTAATTCAAAATCAGAAAGTTACGCAGCAGCAGGTGTTGATATTACAGCCGGCTACCGTGCGGTAGAACTTATGAAAAAACATATTGCAAGAACTATGGTTAATGGTAAGAAGTCAGATATCGGTGGCTTTGGTGGCCTTTTCGAGCTTGATATTACCAATATGCCCCATCCCGTACTTGTAAGTGGTACAGACGGTGTTGGCACAAAGCTCAAACTTGCTTTTATCCTTGATAAGCACGATACAGTAGGTATCGACTGTGTTGCTATGTGCGTTAACGACATTATCTGCTGTGGTGCAAAACCGCTTCTTTTCCTTGACTATATCGCTTGCGGAAAGAACTATCCTGAAAAGATTGCGGAAATTGTTTCAGGTATTGCAGAAGGTTGTGTTCAGGCAGGTTGCGAGCTCGTTGGTGGCGAAACTGCAGAAATGCCTGGTTTCTACAGTGTGGAAGAGTATGACCTTGCAGGTTTCTCTGTTGGCGCAGTTGACAAGTCAAAAGTTCTTGACAACTCAAAAGTTCAGGAAGGCGATGTTATTATTGCTCTTCCTTCAAGCGGTGTTCATTCAAACGGTTTCTCGCTTGTAAGAAAGGTGTTCGACGTTGAGAACAACGATATAACTGTTCCCGTAGCAGAACTTGGTGGAAAGAGCATCGGAGAAACACTTCTTACACCTACCAGAATTTATGTTAAGCCTATGCTTGCTCTTTTTGATGAAGTTACAGTAAAAGCTGTATCACACATTACAGGCGGTGGCTTCTACGAAAATATTCCGCGTAGTCTTCCTGAAGGAATGTGCGCAAAAATCAAGAAGGATTCAATCCGCATTCTTCCTATTTTTGAACTTCTTGCAAAGACAGGCAACATTTCTGAAAGAGATATGTTCAACACATTCAATATGGGTGTTGGTATGAGCGTTGTTGTTTCTAAAGAGGAAGCAGACAAGGCACTCGAAATCCTCAAGGCAAACGGCGAAGACGCATACATTATCGGCGAAATCATCAAGAATGAGGAGAGCGTGGTAATATGCTAACTCGTATTGCAGTATTGGTATCGGGTGGCGGCACAAATTTACAGGCGCTTATAGATGCACAAAAAAGCGGCATCATCAAAAGTGGAGAAATAAAACTAGTTGCTTCTAACAACCCAAATGCATTTGCTCTTGAAAGGGCAAATAATGCAGGAATAAGCACTGCTGTTGTAAATAAAAAAGAATGTGCTTCCCAGAAAGAGTTTGAGGAAAAACTTATTAGTGTACTTGAAGAAAATGAAATCGATCTTATAGTCCTTGCGGGATTTATGTGCATATTGAGCGAAAATTTCACGTCAAAGTATGCTGATAAGATTATAAACGTACATCCTTCTTTGATACCGTCTTTTTGTGGACAAGGGTTCTATGGACTTCGCGTTCACGAAGCAGCGCTTGAATACGGTGTAAAGGTAACAGGAGCAACTGTTCACTTTGTTAATGAAATTCCCGATGGTGGAAAAATAATTATGCAAAAGGCGGTTGCAATTCAGGATGGCGACACTCCTGAAATTTTACAAAAACGTGTTATGCAGGAGGCTGAATGGATTATACTTCCTCAGGCCGTTGAAAAAATATGTAAGGAGAATTTCTGATGAAAAAAATAGATATTTATAAAGAACTTCAGGAAAATGCGTATCCCGGACGTGGTATCGTAATCGGCAAATCAGCAGACGGAAAATCTGCCGTTACAGCTTACTTCATTATGGGTAGAAGTGTTAATAGCCGTAACCGTGTATTCGTAGAAGATGGTGCAGGAATTCGTACACAGGCTTTCGATCCTTCAAAACTTGAAGATCCGCATCTTATCATCTACGCACCTGTGAGAGTTCTCGGTAATAAGACTATCGTAACAAATGGTGATCAGACTGATACAATATACGAACTTATGAATCAGCAGCTTACATTTGAACAGGCACTCCGCACACGCGAATTTGAGGATGATGCACCTAACTACACACCTCGAATTTCAGGTATCATGAAGGTTGATAACGGTGATTACAGCTACGCAATGTCAATCCTTAAGAGTGCAAACGGAAATCCTGAATGTTGTCAGAGATTCACTTTCAGCTACAAGACTGCAATCGCAGGAGAAGGTCATTTCATTCATACTTATATGGGTGATGGAAATCCTCTTCCTTCATTCGAAGGCGAACCCAAGCTTGTAGAAATTCCCAATGATATTGATGAATTTGCAGAAAATCTTTGGAATAGTCTTAATGAAGATAATAAGGTTTCTCTTTTTGTAAGATTTATCGACATTGAAACAGGCGAAGTAAAGTCAAAAATAGTAAATAAGAATAAATAATCCGCCATCACGAAAGGATGAATATAAATGAACGAATTTGAACTTAAATATGGTTGTAATCCTAATCAGAAACCTTCCAAAATCTTTATGCATGATGGAAGCGAACTTCCTATAGAAATACTCAACGGCCGTCCTGGATATATCAATTTCCTTGATGCACTTAATAGTTGGCAGCTTGTAAAAGAACTTAAAGAAGCACTTGGTATGTGTGCGGCAACATCTTTCAAGCATGTAAGTCCCACTTCAGCGGCAGTTGGTGTAAAAATGAGCGATGACCTCAAGAAGGCTTGCTTTGTAGATGATGTTGAAGGTCTTGATGAATCTCCTCTCGCAACTGCATATGCAAGAGCAAGAGGTACAGACAGAATGAGCTCTTTCGGTGACTGGATTGCACTTTCAGATAAGTGTGATGTTACTTGCGCGAAGCTTATCGCTCGCGAAGTTTCCGATGGTGTTATTGCTCCTGATTACGATCCTGAAGCTCTTGAAATCCTTAAAGGAAAGAGAAAAGGAACATATAACGTTATCAAAATTGACCCCAACTTTGTTCCTGATCCCGTTGAACATAAGCAGGTTTACGGAATTACTTTCGAACAGGGAAGAAACAATTTTGAAATCAACCGAGCGCTTCTTGAAGATATCGTAACAGATAAAAAAGAAATGCCGGAAGATGCAAAGCGTGACCTTATAATTGCTCTTATTACTCTTAAATATACACAGTCAAACTCTGTTTGCTTCGCAAAAGATGGTCAGGCAATCGGCGTTGGTGCAGGACAGCAGTCAAGAATCCATTGTACACGTCTTGCAGGTAACAAGGCTGACATCTGGCATCTTCGTCAGCACGCAAAAGTTCTTAATCTTCCCTTCAAGGATGAAGTTAAGCGTCCTGATCGTGACAACGCTATTGATGTTTATATTTCTGAAGATTACGAAGATGTTCTTGCAGATGGAATCTGGGAAACACTCTTCACTGAAAAGCCACAGCCCTTTACACGTAAGGAACAGAGAGAATATCTTGCTTCTCTTAAGGGGGTAGCACTTGGTTCTGACGCGTTCTTCCCGTTCGGTGATAACATTGAGCGAGCTGCAAGAAGTGGTGTATCTTATATCGCACAGCCCGGTGGCTCAATCCGTGATGACAATGTTATTGACGCATGTAACAAGCACGGTATGGTTATGGCAATGACCAAAATGCGTCTTTTCCATCATTAATACACCCAAAACGATATTTGAGAGGATTGAACATAATGAAAGTTATGGTAGTTGGCGGCGGTGGCCGTGAGCATGCTATTATAAAGAAAATAAAAGAAAATAAATCGGTAAGTGAAATTTTTGCGCTTCCCGGCAATGGCGGTATAGCAGCAGATGCTACTTGCGTGAATATCGATGCAAAGGATATTGATGCTATCGTAAAGTTTGCTGTTGAAAACGCAATTGATTTTGCGGTTGTTGCACCTGATGATCCGCTTGTGCTTGGTTGCGTTGATGCACTTAACGAAAAAGGCATCAAGACATTTGGTCCAAACAAGGCTGCAGCCATTATTGAAGGTAGTAAGGTTTTCTCAAAGAACCTTATGAAAAAGTACAATATTCCTACTGCACAGTATGAAGTATTTACTGATATGGATAAAGCCCTTGAATACCTCGAAACAGCACCTATTCCGACCGTTGTCAAGGCAGATGGTCTTGCGCTTGGTAAAGGAGTTATAATTGCCCTGACAAGGGAAGAGGCGAAAGATGCTGTTAAGAGCATTATGGGTGACAAGGTGTTCGGCGAAAGCGGTAGTAGTATCGTAATCGAAGAATTCCTTACCGGTCCTGAAGTTTCAGTTCTCTCATTTACAGATGGCGAAACACTTATCCCCATGGTTTCTTCTATGGATCACAAGCGTGCGCTTGATAATGATCAGGGGCTTAATACAGGTGGAATGGGAACAATTGCTCCCAATCCTTATTACACTGAAGATGTAGCGAAAGAATGTATGGAGAAAATCTTCGTTCCTACTGTTGAAGCTATGAACAAAGAGGGAAGAAGCTTTTCAGGTTGTCTTTACTTCGGACTTATGCTTACACCTAACGGCCCGAAGGTAATTGAGTATAACTGTCGTTTCGGTGATCCTGAAACACAGGTTGTTCTTCCGCTTCTTGAAAGCGATCTTCTTGAAATAATGATTCATATTTCGGATAAAACATTAAAGGACGCAGATGTTCGTTTCTCAAACGGAAGCGCTTGTTGTGTCGTAATGGCTTCTGACGGCTATCCGGGAAAATATGAAACAGGATTTGAAATCAAAATGCCCACAGATAAAAATATATATGTTGCAGGTGCAAAACTCGCAGATGGCAAACTTTTGACAGGTGGCGGCAGAGTTCTCGGAGTAACCGAAACTGCAGATAACCTTGAAAAAGCAATTGAAAAAGCATATGCTACTGTAAAGGAAGTTAGCTTTGCAAATGCTTATTACAGAAAAGATATTGGTGCAAAGGCACTTGCTGCAAACAAATAAGAAAGGAGTAACCAACATGGTTTTTAGAATATATGTTGAAAAGAAAAACGGTCTTGACCACGGTGCAAGTTCTCTCAAAAAAGATCTTCGCGACCTTTTGGGTATAAAGGGAATAGAAGAGCTTCGTATGTTAAACCGTTACGATGTTGAAAATATTTCAGCAGAGCTTTTTGAAAAGTCGGTAAAAACTGTATTTTCAGAACCGCAGACAGATAACACTTATACAGAATGCCCAAAGGGCGATGTTGTGTTTGCTGTTGAATATCTCCCCGGTCAGTTTGATGCTCGTGCAGCGTCAGCGGCAGAATGTATACAGATAATTTCAAAAGGTGACAGACCCGAAGTTAAGACAGCTACAATATATGTGCTCAACGGAAAGATTACAGACGAAGAAGTACAAAACATAAAGAAGTATGTAATTAACCCCGTAGAAGCTCGTGAAGCTCGCATGGAATGCGTAGAAACACTTAAAGCTGAATATACTATTCCTACAGAGGTTGAGATTCTTGATGGCTTCTGTGCTCTTTCTCGTGAAGAGCTTCTCGCGTTCATCGACGATCGCGGGCTTGCTATGGATATTGATGATATCCTCTTCTGTCAGAAGTACTTTAAGAGTGAAGACCGTGAACCTACAATCACAGAAATCAAGATGATTGACACATACTGGTCAGATCATTGTCGTCATACAACTTTCCTTACAACTATTGATAATGTTAAGTTTGAAGACGAACTTCTCCAGAAAACTTACGATGAATATATCAATGACCGTAAGGAACTTGGCAGAACAAAGCCAATCAATCTTATGGATATTGCAACTCTTGCTACAAGAGTGCTCAAAAAAGCAGGAAAACTTCCTAAACTTGATGAATCAGAAGAAATTAATGCTTGTACAGTTAAAATTGATGTAATGAAGGATGGACAGCTTGAAAAATGGCTCCTTCTCTTCAAAAACGAAACACACAATCATCCTACTGAAATTGAACCTTTCGGTGGTGCGGCAACATGTATCGGTGGCGCAATCCGCGATCCGCTTTCAGGTAGAAGCTATGTTTATGCAGCTATGCGTGTAACTGGTGCGGCTGACCCGACAGTTCCCGTATCTGAAACTATGCAGGGCAAACTTCCGCAGAGAAAGATTGTTACAACTGCGGCAAACGGCTATAGCTCATACGGTAATCAGATTGGTCTTGCAACAGGTCAGGTTGATGAAATTTACCACGACGGTTATGTTGCAAAGAGAATGGAAATCGGTGCAGTTATTGCTGCTGCTCCTGAAGAGAACGTAAGACGCGAACGTCCCGAAGACGGCGATATTGTAATACTTCTTGGTGGCAGAACTGGTCGTGACGGTTGCGGTGGTGCAACAGGTTCTTCAAAATCACACAACCTTTCATCACTTGAAAGCTGTGGCGCAGAAGTTCAGAAGGGTAATGCTCCCGAAGAAAGAAAACTCCAGAGACTTTTCAGAAACAAGGAAGTTTCTCGCCTTATCAAACGTTGTAACGACTTCGGTGCAGGCGGTGTATCGGTTGCTATCGGTGAACTTGCCGACGGTCTTGAAATCGACCTCAATGCAGTTCCTAAAAAGTACGAAGGTCTTGACGGTACAGAACTTGCAATCAGCGAATCACAGGAAAGAATGGCTGTTGTAGTTGAAAGCAAGGACGTAGAAAAGTTCTGCGCACTTGCAAAGAAAGAAAACCTTGAAGCAACAGTTGTTGCGACGGTAAAGGCTCATCCGTATCTCGTAATGACTTGGAACGGAAAGGAAATAGTAAATCTTTCTCGTGAATTCCTTAATTCTAACGGTGCTGAAAAGCATATCGATATTGCTCCTGCAAAGACAGAAGAATACAAGAAGGAAGTAAAGGGCTCATTTACAGACAACTATAAAGCTCTTGCCGAAGACCTTAATGTATGTTCAAAGCGTGGTCTTTCAGAACGCTTTGACTCTACAATCGGTGCCGGTAGTGTGCTTATGCCTTTCGGTGGTAAGTATCAGCGCACACCTGTTCAGGCTATGGTAAATAAAATTTCCACACCTGACGGGGATACAAATACATGCAGTCTTATGAGCTGGGGCTACAATCCCTTTATTATGGAAAAGAGTCCTTATCACGGTGCGTATCTCGCAGTAGTTGAATCTGTATGTAAGCTCGTTGCTCACGGCGGTTCTTTTGAAGAGGTATATCTTACATTCCAGGAATATTTTGAAAAACCCAAGGCAGATCCTGCTCGTTGGGGTAAGCCTATGGCGGCACTTCTTGGTGCGTTTAAGGCGCAGAAAGATTTTGAAATTGCCTCAATTGGCGGTAAAGACTCAATGAGCGGTAGCTTTGAAAACATCGATGTTCCTCCGACACTCGTTTCATTTGCAGTAACAACAGACAGTGTGGATAACATCATCTCTCCTGAATTTAAGAAGGCAGGAAGCAATGTTTATCTTATTAAACCTGAATACGATGAAAATTCACTTCCTGTGGCAGAATCTCTTAAGAAAAACTTTGTACTTGTAACAAAACTTATGCGCGAAGGTAAAGTTTTAAGCGCCTATACACCCACATACGGCGGTATAGCCGAAGCTGTTCTTAAAATGACTATAGGTAACGGTATTGGTTTTGCTTACAATAACGAAATTGCAAACGAAGAAATTTTCGGTTACAATTATGGCGCATTCATTCTTGAAGTGACAGAAGAAATCGAAAACGCTATACTTCTCGGTAAAACAACAGAAAAAGAAGAAATCACTTTCGGTGAAGAAAAACTTGCGCTTGCAGAACTTATTGAGCTTTATGAAAATAAGCTTGAAAAGATTTACAAGTGTAATATTGAAACACCTGATAAGAAAGTTGAAAAGTTCAGCTATAATGGTGCTAGCGTTGCCCGCGCATCTTCAAAGATTGCGCAGCCTCGCGTTCTTATTCCTGTATTCCCGGGAACAAACTGTGAATATGATAGTGCAAAGGCATTTGAAAACGCAGGCGCAAAGGCAGAAATCTTCGTTTTAAATAACCTTACATCAGCAAACGTTGCAGAATCTGTTACTGAATTTGCTAAGAAGGTTAATGAATCACAGATTGTATTCATTCCCGGTGGTTTCTCCGGTGGAGACGAGCCTGATGGTAGTGGTAAGCTCATTACTGCATTCTTCAGAAACAAGGAAATCAGCGAAGCTGTTATGAACCTTCTCAAGACCAGAGATGGTCTTATGGCAGGTATCTGTAATGGTTTCCAGGCACTTATCAAGCTTGGTCTTGTACCTTACGGCGAAATCCTTGAAGCTGACGAAAATAGTCCTACGCTTACATTTAATACAATTTCTCGTCACCAATCAAAGATTGTAAATACAAGAATTGCTTCTAATAAGTCACCCTGGCTTATGGAAACAAATGTTGGTGATATTTATTCTGTTCCGATTTCTCACGGCGAAGGTAGATTCCTCGCCAGCGAAGAACTCATAGGAAAACTTGCTGAAAATGGCCAGATTATCACACAGTATGTTGATCTTGATGGTAATCCCACTTATGACATTCAGTATAACCCCAACGGCTCTATTTGTGCTGTTGAAGGTATTGTTTCTCCTGATGGTAAAGTTCTCGGTAAAATGGGACATTCCGAACGTATTGGTGCAAACCTTTACAAAAATGTTGAGGGCAACTATGATATGAAGATGTTCCTCTCTGCAGTAAAATATTTTAACTGATAAGGAGCTTATTTATGGATTCTGTCAGAAACAGAGTAAAAGAACACAAAAAAATAAGGGATAAAAAACTTTTATTCGGTTTAATCATAGTGGTTATTCTGGTTATTGTTGCAATTACGATAGAAAACAGAATTAATTCAAAACCCGAAGAAATTACAATCAATAAGAACGAAATAACTGATGAAAAGGCTATTTTCATACCTGTAAAAGCTCTTGATACAAGCATCATTGCAGTAAAGACAATTGATGGAAGCTATCGCCTTGCTTTTAATGATTGTACAGGTTGTTATCAGCAGTTCGGTGTGCATGGTAAGTACAAGAATAACGCGGATAACACAGGTCTTATCTGTAATAACTGCAAAAGTGAAGTAATGTATGACGAAATGGGTTATCTTGCTGAAGAAAGTATGCCTCTTCCAATACCGGAAGTAGAAATCCAGTCTTTCGATGATAGATTTGTGATTTCAGCAGAGTATCTTGAAACTAAAAAACAGGTTCTTGAAGAAATGCGTAGTGGCAAAATAAAAAATCAGTATAGCGAAAATCCCAACAAGTAATTACAGAATTTTCAAACATTAAAACCTCTTTTCTTGCTTAAAATAAAGTAAGAAAAGAGGTTTTTTTATGAAAATAATTACAATAGTTCTTATATTAATTCTTGCGGGGTGTTCTACTAATAATGTTCAGCCTAAAAAAATAAGTAAAGAGAAACAATCAGAAAGAAAGGTTGTAAAGAATCCGGAACAAATAGAAAAAGAGATTGTCCTTGGCGAGGCCATAACAAATATTTTGGACAAAGGGGAGAATCGCGTAAACAACATTAAAATAGCATGCGAAAAGATACACGAAACGAAAATTGAGTCGGGAGAAATCTTCAGTTTTAATTCGGCAACAGGGGAAAGAAGCGTGGAAAACGGATATAAAAACGCGCCTGTAATTGTAAATGGAGAAAAAAGCAAAGGAATAGGCGGGGGAGTATGTCAAGTAAGCACAACGATATATCTCGCAGCCTTAAACGCAAGCCTTCCAATAATAGAACAACATAATCATAGCGAAAATGTAGCGTATGCTCCACAAGGGAAAGATGCTACCGTAGTATACGGAGTAAAGGACCTTAAAATTAAAAATGATACCAATAAACCTATCATAATTTATACTTGGATAGAAAATGAAAAAGTTTTTTCAAAAATTATTCAAAAAAGTATTGACATACAATGATTTTGATGCTAATATAAAGACAAGAGATAACAGTAATGATTATCGTTATTGGCAAGGAGGGATTATATGAGGTATAGCAGACAGCGTGAAGCGCTTCTTGAGATGCTTCGTTCTACAAAGTCCCATCCCGACGCAGAATGGCTGTATACGGGTTTACGAAAAGAATATCCAAACATATCGCTAGGAACTGTTTATCGTAATTTACGACAGTTAACTGAAGCGGGGGAGATTCTTGAATTGTGTTACGGAAATATTTCTCATTTTGATGGCGATATTTCACCGCATTATCATATGAAGTGTAACAACTGTAACCGAATTTACGATATCCCCACATCAAGCGTTTCAATCAATCTGAGTGGGACGGACAACTTTGATATAGACACAATTAATCTTGTGTTAAACGGCACTTGCCGAAATTGTCAGTAAAAAATAATTTATTTTATATACGAAAGGAAAAGATGTTATGAAAAAGTTTGTATGTTCAGTATGTGGTTACGTTCACGAGGGAGTTAATCCTCCTGAAGCTTGTCCCGTTTGTAAGGTTCCTGCTGAAAAGTTTAAGGAAATGCAGGAAGGTGCAGCTCTTGCAGCAGAGCACGAATATGGTGTATACGGCAAAACAGTAAAGAATAATCCTGATATTTCAGAAGAAGATAAAAAATATATCTTTGAGCAGTTAATGGCTAATTTCAACGGCGAATGCGCAGAAGTTGGTATGTACCTCTGCATGGCAAGAATTGCCCATCGTGAAGGTTATCCTGAAGTAGGTCTCTACTGGGAAAAGGCTGCTTATGAAGAAGCAGAACACGCTGCAAAGTTCGCTGAACTTCTTGGCGAAGACCTTGAACCCAATATGAAGGCTACAACAAAAGACAACCTCCGCTGGAGAGTTGATTGCGAATATGGTGCAACACAGGGTAAGTTCGATCTCGCTGCATGCGCAAAGAAGAACGGCCTTGACGCTATCCATGATACAGTTCACGAAATGGCTCGTGACGAAGCTCGACACGGTAAAGGCCTTGAAGGACTTTTAAAGAGATATTTCTAATAAGGTAAATACAAAGGCTCGGAGAAAACCGAGCCTTTGTATTTATAATACGTTCATTTACAAAATAGTAATTATTTATTTAATTCGAATTTAAAATATTCATTTTGACCACTTGAATTAGGTAAAGCTATTGTTATGTAAAATGTGTCATCTAAATTTTCAACAACTGTTTCTATGTCGAGACATCCCCTAATATTAAAATCGCTTTCTGGTCTTAAAGTAGAATGACTAGATTGCGTGCTTGGCACTACAGTACAGCTGTCTTCTGCTTTTATCAGTTCGCCAAGGACAGACAGTGTATCATTATAAGATTTGTTGTTATAGTCAACGGTCATTAAATCCTTTCTAAAACTACTATTCTTGGATATGTCAAGTGCTCTACTGTCTAAATTTTTTAATTTAAACTCGGTAAGAACATAGGTGTGTCCCGTAGCAGCAATATAGGGGTTTCTGACGTCTTCTTCCGGATTATACTCCTTAGGCTCACCGAGCGTGCTCCCGTAATTTGACAAAACAACTGCAAATTCGGCTCTTTCTAATGTAAGTTCAGTAATGTCCGTGGATACGGTATCTCCTAATTTATAAATTTTTTCGTTGGATTTGCCGCAAGCACAAAGACTTGAAATAATCACTAGTACTAGTAATAAAGACAATATTTTTTTCATTTTGAAATTCCTTTCTGTTATTAAATTGTCTATATTATATCAGTTTTAAGTTTAAAAATCAATATATCGTCAAATTTGGAGAATTCTTAATGATGGGCACTCCAAAAAGGTGGACAAAATGAGAGAGAAATGACAGAAACCCATTAAAATCAAGGATTCTGTGAGTAGGACTCATTGTGAAGCTCGGCACGGCAGAGGCCTTGAAGGCTTACTCAAGAGATATTTTAAATAAGAATAAAATGTCGAAACAACAAGGGTTCGGAAAATTCCGAACCCTTGTTGTATGTTTAATAACTATACCTTTATAAAATAGAATAAATCAAAAAGAACAGGAGAGGCTTCTGTTAGTCGCTCCGCATATCTGTTTATCTGCTTGATAATTTTAATTAATCTCTTAATGTTGCAAGATAAGTCGCTTGTGTTCCTGCGGGGTTTGGTGTAATCAAAACTTTTTGATTGCCAGGAAATACTAAATATGTAGCGCTGAATTACTTGATTATTACTTGGTATTTTGCCCACCAGCCTCGAGAATCTTTGCAGTAAATTTCATTCTGATAAAATGGTTTCTACAACACCTGCTATTTTTCGACAGTAGGTGTTGCATTATTTCCTGCCATATGATAAAATAAGTCATATTAAAATACGGAGGGGAAAAAGATGGTTGAAGATATTTTAAACATACTTATAATTATTGTATCGTGTATCATACTATATTTGAATTTTTCAAAAAGCAAAAAGGTAAAAAACTCCACAACATACCAGAATCAAAATCAGTATGCGCCTACACAACGTCCTAAAGGGAGATTCTGCCCTTATTGCGGAAGAGCAATTGAAAACCCCGCGTTTGAATTTTGCGCAGGTTGTGGAAACAAACTTTGATAAATACAAAAAACGGAAATTAAAACTATACAGATAATCAAAAACGCACCTTGATTACCAAGGTGCGTTTTTTTATTGTTCTTCTATTTTTGTTCTGGTGACATTTTCTCCATCGTCTACATGGAAAGTTATAAGTTCATTGTCGCGGAAAAGTTCGTTATAAAACCTGTCATACAGCACCAAATTGACATTCAGCGTCTCTCTGATATTCTTGATGCTGTTATAATAAAATTTACCTTTCGACCATTGGTGCGGGCCAATATTTGAAGCCGAATCCAGCCACACAATATCGTTGACTGTTTTATCGTGATAAGCATAGCCAAGAGCATCATCCTGTATAAAATTGATGCACTCATCAGAATCGTTTATAATTGTAACGTTCCACGCAGGGCGACCATCCTCAATATATTCAAAACCATCAAGAATAATTTTCACTCCTGCTTCGTCAAAAATAACATTGTCGCCAGGGATAAATTCAACCGCCTTTCCTTTTTGGCAGAGTTCTACATCAACCCAGTGGTATTCAATAGGAGTTCCTATGAGAGACGAATTTTTGTAACGCAAAATTTCCAATTCCAAGCTTTCAATAGAGGTTATACCAAGCTCATTAAGGTATTCTTCAGAAAGATTAAGTTCCTCGTATACAGTTTTGCCTGCAGGAGCTTCCAAGTTTAAATATGAAGATGTAGTGATGGAATTCACCCCTATGCTTTCCATCCGAACATACTGTGGTTCATCGCTAAAATTCTCCAGGGAGAAAACCATATTTTTTTCAAACTGAGTATTATTTCCGAAGAAGAGTAATTTCAGGCGGTAATTGCTTGTTTCGCACAAAATCTGCTCTTCAGCAACAGCGTCCATAAACGGGGTTAACACATAATTTCCTCCGGCAATAAATATAGTTTCTTTGTCGTCGCTGAAAACTCTTTCGCCATTCCAATCGTTGAAAACCACATAACGAGAAAGTTCACCTTTTTCCGTTTTCCCTGAACTTAATACGGTGTTTATTCTTTCATGGGCAGCAATTAGGCTCGCTGTCAACGTTGTATCCGTACCGAATGGATCTTCTTTTGTAACACAAATATCCCCGATATCGATATTTGTATCAGTGTCGTTTATAACTGTCAAATGCCAAGCAGGGAGCAGTTCTTTGTACATCGAAAAACCAAGGCTATCAATCGTATACATAAATTTATCAAGTATGATTTTTACGCCTACTTTATCAAAGATGATGTTATCGCTATCTTTGGTAGGCGTAGCTTTTCCGCGCTCCTTCAATTTCACGTCAACGGAAACATCTTCAAAAGCTCCATAATTACCACCAGTAGATTTCTTTTCGCGTGAACGCAGATGGAACTTCAGCGTTTCAATGGATTGTATGTCGTTTTCCGCAAGTCTGGAATCATACACATTGATTTCGGTGAACATCTTTTTTCCAGGTTGAAGAACTACGCTTGCCCCCGAAGACATGGTGATTGAATTTAACGAGTATGCCCTCAAGGACGTTTCAATAATGTTTTCGGACCGGTTTTCAAAACAGATATACATACTTCCATTTTGGGGGGCATATTTACCAAAATGCATCAGCGTAATGCGTTGTTTTTCGTTTTCAAAAACAATCTGCTTTTCCGCAAGAGCCTCCGCATAGGGGAGTATTTCAGTTTTCTTGTAACCTGCCGACAACAAGTTGATTTTTCCGTCTCCTATGTTTGTTATGTTAACCGGCTGCTTCTCAATAAGAACTGTTTTTTCGGTACGGTTTTTTACAGTAAGATTACCGCTTATTGAATCTATACTATCAATTGCGCCAAAGTTGATTAAAGAATCGAATTTAAAATTAGTGCTATTATTTTTGTTAGGAGCGACATAGAAGGATATGTATTCACTTTCACCAAACGAAATATCTCCATTGACACACATTGCATCGAATCTGATTTCGTATTCATTATCCGAAGGATTGTCGGCTACTAACGAATACACTTCCTGATTCTTATAATCTTTTGTTTTTGCGATATATATGGTAGTATCTCCTGCTTTTGCCAGCTCTACTTTTTCATCTGACGTCATTTCAGCACGGATAGTCTTATCTTTTTCTTCTTCGCCAATGTACAATGTCGTAAGTTCTTTTGCAGGATAGATGACAACATTTTCGACGTAATCCATAATATGAATTTTGAAAGAAACATTCGGAAGAGTCTCTCCTTTTTGTAGAGGATCATAATCTCCGTCCCAGACAAATTCAACCCAAGCACCTTGATGAGCTCCTATTCCGCGTTGACGTAAACTCATCTGTGAATATGCCGTGTTTGTTTCTTGTGTTAAGCGTAGTGCAATATCATAATCAGAATCATTTTTAATGAAAGCTTGCCAAGAAGGCTTATTTTCTTTAATTTTAAAATCCGTTACTGTTATCCTGATGTCATTGTAATCGTATATGATTTCTCCGTTAACAGGGACCGATGTTTTTTCTCCCTCCTCCTTCAAATTAACAGTGAACCATTTTCCACCATCAGGGGTATCAAAGAGCGGGGCAGAAGTGGTACCGGAGGAAAAACGCAGAGAAAGACTCTCGATACTCTTGATGTTCTTCTCTTGTAGTTCCCAATCTCTAGATGGAGGAAATACATTTTTAATATAAAATGCATTTCCTGGAACTGTTTTCTTTACAGCGGAGTAAGTCGAATTAAAAGTTAAATCATTTATTGATACGCCATCGCACCCCATATCGCAAGGGATGCCGGAAAGATTTTCGAAAACTACGTAGCACATTCCTTCTGTTGAAAATTTACCAAACATCATCAATTTAATTCTCTTTTCGTTATCTTCGTAGAGAATCTGTTCTTCAGCAAGAGCGCCCCTGAACGGAGTCGGCATACTGTTAGAGATAAGGTTATCCTTCAAATTTTTAAATGAAGTAGAATCAGAACAGTTGATAACAATCTTCTGATTATTTACCAGATATTCTGCGCCACTGTTTTTGGTGATATTGAGGGATCCTTCAATATGGTTTATCTCTTCAAGCAAACCTATTTGAACCGCTTCTTCAATTTTGTAAAAATAGAAGAGTGTCGTACTCTCTTCGGAGTTTGCATGAAGAGAAATGTAACTATAATCGCTTAAAAATCCGCTGAAAACAACATCGTCAAGACGTACTTCTACAGGGAAATCATTATTGTTTTTTGCAATCATTGTATATTGCGGAGAACGCGAAGAGGATGAGCCGAACGTCCTTTTCAGCGAAATCGTAATATTATCTTTATTATATATTTCAATTTCGTTTCCGCTTTCCCAGTTTATAACAATATCGTCAGGAGTTTCTTCAACGACTTGTTCTTCTTGCTTTGGTGTTTCAACTTCCAAAAATTCAGAACAATATTTACCGCCCTTTGTATCGGTGATTTCAAACATTATATAATACGTGTTCGGATCCATCGGCTCATAAACAAAATTAAAACCATTTTCTTTTGGGAATACCTCGGAATAAAAAGTTCCCTGATAGACCCACTGATTCATAGGCAACATAAGGCCATTCTCATTTCTGACAGGATAACAATAATCAAAACGCGGAATCAAATATTCATCATAAATGCTGAGATCACCATCAGGAAGCTTACCTGTCGGGATTTCATTCGCTTTTGAAGGTGCGTTATACGGGAACACACCAACCGTAGAAAGCTCTTCTGTTTTTGTGTTAAGAGCAAATTGAATGTCATAAACATCTATTTTGTCCGAACGGATTGAATTTTTTAAATAAGTTGTTGCTGTTATTCTGCAACTCAAACGTGTTGTGTCACCAACAACATCATGCACTGTAGTAACAGGTATACCTCGATGACCGTAATCATCTTTTACATAGATTGCCTTACCGCTGACATCAGCATAAAGAACACCATTTTCGTTAGTAACGTTTGCCGAGGTTATAATGCTTTGGTATGCTGATTCGTTACCGGGGATTTTTTCCATAATATAAACCTTTGCCTCGGCATAGTTTGCTGCTTGCTCCGGCGAAAGGGGGAGCATATATGTACCTTCTACGCCTGCATTTCGGTTGGCATCCTGCACCTTTTTGGGGACGGGACTCTTTTCGTATTTGTCAAGGTCATCATCGGATAACCATATTTCCTGATAAAGCTGTAAAAACTTTCTGTACGAATCAAACACGCCTATGTTTTTATATGCCTGCGCCCAACTGTTTTCGTAAAAATACTTGTTATAGAAGGGGTAGTACAAGCTAAGTCCCGAACAAAGCTGTGCATTTGTTTTGTTGCTTACAATCATTTTATCCACTACGTCTTTAAGTGTAGCTGATTCTTCGGGATAAAGCGATTTAAGCTGTGTCGCCATGTCATAAATATCTACAAGGTCATATTCT
>JAZREK010000037.1:0-2832 GCA_045660765.1 Clostridia bacterium | reverse complement strand
GGCTCATTCCTTTTAATTTCAAAGAAATTCTTTCATTATTGTAGTAATCAATATACCTTTTCACTTCATCAATGAAAGCGTTAACACTTTCAAATTTTTCGCCGTAAAACATTTCAACTTTAAGCCTGCCAAAAAAGTTTTCCATAGCTCCGTTATCCATGCAATTACCTTTTCTTGACATACTTTGTTTGATATTGTGTTCTTTGAGCAACCGCTGATATTCAGAGTGCTGATATTGCCAACCTTGATCCGAATGGAATAAAGGCGTTGAATTCTTCGGAATTTTTTCAAACAATCCACTTAACATTTCCCTTACTTGCAACAAATCAGGATGCAGTGAAATAGAATACGATATAATTTCCCGATTGAATAAGTCCATTACAGGAGATAAATACACCTTTTCGTTGCAAACATTGAACTGTGTAACATCTGTTGTTAATTTTTCAAAAGGCTTGTTAGCAGAGAATTCGCGGTTTAGAAGATTGTCTGCAACCTTGCCAACCTGTCCTTTGTAGGAATGATATTTCTCGTTTTTGCGTTGTTTTCCCTTTAATCCAAGGCTTTTCATCATCTTTTGAACAGTCTTGTGATTTATTGTATATCCTTCGTTTCGCATAATTGCATGTATTCTGCGATAACCGTATCTTCCTTTGTGTGCGGCGAAAATTGCAGATATTTCTTTCTTTTCTGTTTCGTATTTGTCTTTTATTGGATTTTTTAAGTAATAGTAGTATGTACTTCTTGCCACACCCGATAATTTCAACAGTTCTTTTAGCGGATATATTTGCCTTAATTCAGAGATTATTTCTGCTTTTTGCCGCTCTTTCGCTCTTCCGCAAGAACTAAGGCACTCAGTTTTTTTAAATACTCTATCTCCATTCGCAGACGTTGATTTTCGGCAATTAAATCCTCTTCAACCTTTTTATCAAGTTTTGGTGGGCGACCTCTTTTCTTGTCGCTTAACGGATTTCCTCTGCCACGCCTTTCTTTCATAAGACCTTCGGCTCCTTCTTCCAAGAATATGCGTTCCCACTTTTTTAAGAAATGAAAATTCTTGCTTTCAGTATGCGGAAAATATTTCCTCATTGTTTCACTGTAGCTCAAAAGGTGTTCTCGCATATCCATTATAACACAAATTTTAAATTCTGCACTATAATTTCTGTTTTTTCTTCCTGTTTTACCCATAAAAATATGCACCTCCAAAACTGTCTAACTTTTGGGGTGCATATCAAAAAGCATCCGATTTTTAATATACATTTTTTAGTTTATTGAAGGTTACCTGAACGAACAGCTTCAAAATCTTCTTCAATTTCTTTTGAAGGTGCTTTTGTCATAAGAGAAACAACAACGATAACTATTGATGAGAAGATGAACGCAGGAAGCAACTCGTAAATTGCAAAATTTCCGCCCAATTTGCTAATACCAAGTTTCCAAAGGAAAACCATGCCGGCACCACTTATCATGCCTGCAATAGCGCCTGCTTTGTTTATACGCTTCCAGAAAAGGGAGAACAGCATAAGCGGGCCAAAGGTTGCGCCAAATCCTGCCCAAGCAAAAGAAACGATGGAGAAGATAACGCTGTTTTCATCAAGGGCAATAATTACACCTAAAAGGGTAAGAACCAAGAGTGTGATTCTTGACACAGTCATAACCTGTTTGTCTGTAGCGTTCTTCTTGAATACACCTTGATAAATGTTTTTAGAAAGAGCTGATGCTGCAATAAGCAAATAAGAGTCAGAAGAACTAATGGTTGCTGCAAGAATACCTGCCATAACAAATCCTGCAAGAATTGAAGGCAAGAAGCTTTCTGAAAGAGTAATAAATATGCTTTCTGCTCCGCCCTTTGTAAGGTGAGCTACAGGGAAAAGGTGACGTCCCATAATTCCAAGGAATACTGCAACAGAAAGGGAAATTACAACCCATACTGTAGCAATTCTACGAGACATTTTAAGTTCGCTTTCTTTACGAATAGCCATAAAGCGAAGGAGAACCTGAGGCATACCGAAGTATCCGAGACCCCATGCCATAGCAGAAAATATGCTCAAGAGAGAATATTTGCCAGATTCAGCCCACTGAGGAACGTTATTTACTACAACTTGAGTGTCAACATCACCAACTTTAACAGTTTCAGGAGATGCAATACCCATAAATTCAAAAAATCCGTCTATGTTTTTAGCATTTTCTATAATTTCAGAAAAGCCGCCCGCATTCACTACACCAATTACAACAACAACAGTGAGGGCAACTATCATAACGATAGCCTGCATAAAGTCAGATACGCTTTCTGCAAGAAATCCGCCCAAAATAGTATAAAGCAAAACAAATGCTGCACCTAAAATCATCATAGCCTTATAGGGCAATCCGAAAAGGTTAGCAAACAGTTTTCCGCAAGTTACAAAACAACTTGAAGCATAAACAGTAAAGAAAATAAGAATAAATGCTGCTGCGATAAGCATTATTGTCTTTTTCTTTTCACGAAAACGGTTTGAGAAAAATTCGGGAAGTGTTACTGAGTTATTGGCTCTTTCGCTGTAACGGCGCAAACGTTTAGAAACTATAAGCCAGTTAACGTATGTACCTACAGCAAGACCAACAGCTGTCCAAAAAGCATCGGCAAGACCACACCAGTATGCAACACCAGGAAGACCCATCAAAAGCCAACCACTCATGTCAGACGCTTCTGCACTCATTGCAGTAACCCAAGGGCCGAGAGAACGACCGCCTAAAAAATATTCCTCAGAATTCTTGTTCGCGCGCTTTGCATAAAACGCACCGATGAAGATAACCACAGCCATATAGCTGACCATGGAAATTAAAATCTGTATTGTATGA
>JAZREK010000036.1:0-10749 GCA_045660765.1 Clostridia bacterium | reverse complement strand
TTGTCAACAATTATTTTGCCAATCTTTCAGTTTCGATAGCAATCATCATTTCTTCATCAGTAGGAATTACAAGAGTTCTTACAGTTGCACCTTCTGCTGAAACGTCGATTGCCTGACCGCGAAGTTTGTTCTTTTCAGCATCAATCTTAACGCCGAGGAACTCAAGACCTTCTACGATACCTGCTCTTGTAGCACAGTCGTTTTCACCAACACCTGCAGTAAATACGATTGCATCTACACCGCCCATAGCAGCTGCGTAGCTACCGATATACTTCTTGATACCGTAGCAGAACATCTTAAGAGCTGCTTCAGCACGCTTGTTACCTTCATCTGCCGCTGCGCTGAGGTCACGGAAGTCACTTGAAACACCGCTTACACCGAACACACCGCTCTTCTTATTGAGAACGTCGTTGATTTCCTTGATACCGAGGTTTTCCTTTTCCATAAGGAAAGTAACGATAGCGGGGTCGATGTCACCGCTTCTTGTGCCCATAAGGATACCTGCAAGAGGTGTGAGACCCATTGTTGTATCGATAACCTTACCACCCTTAACCGCTGCAACAGATGAACCGTTACCAAGGTGACATGTTACGATATTGATATCCTTGATATCCTTGCCGAGAAGCTCTGCAGCCTTGCCTGATACATAGTTGTGGCTTGTACCGTGAAAACCGTAACGGCGGATTTTGTACTTTTCATAATATTCGTAAGGAATACCGTAGAGGTATGCTTCCTCGGGCATTGTCTGATGGAAAGCTGTATCGAATACGCCTACCTGGGGAACACCGGGCATAACCTTTTCGCAAGCTTCGATACCGATGATGTTTGCAGGGTTATGAAGAGGAGCAAGTTCAACACAATCATTAAGTGCCTTTTTAACTTCATCGTCGATAACTACGCTACCGCTGAAGCTTTCGCCACCGTGTACAACACGATGACCAACAGCACCGATTTCGTTCATTGACTCGATAACGCCGTGGTTCTTGTCAACAAGAGCGTCGATAACGAGCTTGATAGCTTCTGCATGTGTGGGCATGGGGCTTTCGATAACAACCTTTTCGCCACCTGCAGGTGTATGATTGAGTTTGCTTCCTTCAAGAGTGATTCTTTCGCAAAGACCTTTTGCAAGAACCTTCTTTTCTTCCATATCAATAAGCTGATACTTAAGTGATGAACTTCCTGCGTTAATAACGAGAATTTTCATATTAAAACTTCCTTTCAGAATAAATTAATTAAATTTATTATTTGCTTGCCTGAGCCTGTACACAAGTGATAGCTACAACGCCTACGATATCTTCTGCGCTACAACCGCGAGAAAGGTCGTTGATGGGCATTGCAATACCCTGTGTAACGGGGCCGTAAGCTTCTGCCTTTGCAAGACGCTGAACAAGTTTGTAACCGATGTTACCTGCGTCAAGGTCGGGATAAACGAGAACGTTTGCTTTACCTGCAACTGTTGAGCCGGGAGCTTTTGACTGACCAACTGAAGGCACGATTGCCGCGTCAAGCTGAAGTTCGCCGTCAACGTTAAGTTCGGGGTTATTTTCCTTACAGATGCGTGTTGCTTCTGTAACCTTATCTACATCTGCGTGCTTAGCACTTCCCTTTGTTGAGTGAGAAAGCATTGCAACGTAAGCGGGTTCCTGAACGAGAAGTTCAAAGCTTTCAGCTGAAGATGCTGCGATTGCTGCAAGTTCTTCGCTGTCGGGATTCTGAACAAGACCGCTGTCAGCAAATACGAATGTGCCGTTTGCACCGTATTCACAGTCGGGCACAACCATAAGGAAGAAAGCTGATACGAGCTTTGTGCCGGGTTTTGTCTTTATAATCTGAAGAGAGGGACGAAGTGTGTTTGCAGTTGAGTGACAAGCACCTGATACAACACCGTCAGCGTGACCTGCCTTAACCATAAGACACGCATAGTACATATAGTCGCCAAGCACGATTTCTTTTGCCTGCTCGTATGTAATACCCTTGCTCTTACGAAGTTCAACAAAAAGGTTGAGGTATTCTTCAGTCTTTTCATGCTTGAAGGGATCGATGATTGTTGCCTTTGAAACATCAAGGCCTTTTGAATTTTCACTTACTTCTTCGGGAGTACCGATGATAATAAGATCCGCAAGATCTTCCTTAAGAATTGTTTCTGCCGCTTCCCATGTACGTCTGTCCATTGATTCGGGGAGAACGATAGTTTTCTTGTCGCTTCTTGCTCTTTCTTTAATAGAATCTAAAAATTTACTCATTTTTATTCCTCCAAAACCTTTATTTTTCCATTAATATAGTATATAATAGAAATAACCAATTTTCAACATATTTTTGCTAAAAGAGGGGAATTTTATGAAATTAGGCGCTTTGGTGGCAGAATTTAACCCAATCCACGCAGGTCATAAAATACTTATAGATAAAATAAAGGAAGAAAATAACGCCGTAATTGCTATTATGAGTGGTAATTTCGTTCAGCGCGGAGAATGTGCAATTTTCGAAAAGAGCCAGCGTGCAAAGGCGGCAATCGGTTGCGGTGTTGACCTTGTGCTTGAGCTTCCTGCAGTTTATGCGCTTTCCTCTGCTGAAAGTTTTGCAAGAGGAAGCGTCGGAACGCTTTCCGCGTGCGGATGTGTTGACGGACTCTATTTCGGAAGCGAATGCGGAGATATTGAGAAAATCTCGCTCTGTGCCGATGCGCTCAACAGTGAAAGTGAAGAGTTTTCAAAAATTCTTTCCGAAAAGCTTGCCGAAGGGATGAATTTCCCCGCAGCTCGTCAGCTGGCTCTTCAGAGCGTGCTTCCCGAGGGAGAAATTCTCGATATGCCCAACAACATCCTTGGCGTTGAATATGTACGCGAGTTAAAAAGACTTCGTTGTAATATCATCCCCCATACAATAAAGCGCGTGGGGGCAGGCTACAACGACACCGAATCCGTCGGAGAAATCCCGTCGGCATCGGCTATACGAAACATAATCAAAAGTAACAAAGTCGCAAAAGGATTGATGCTTGGCGAATTTTCTTCCCCTGTTTTTATGAAGGATTTTGATATTATCGTTGCATCACGACTTAAGGCGATTTCAAAAGAAGAACTTATTCTTATTCCCGATTGCAACGAGGAAATTGCCACACGCCTTAAGGGTGCGTGCACTTATAATACATTTGAAGAAATTGTGGAAAACGCGTCGTGTAAAAGCTACACTCAAAGCAGAATCCGTCGCATATTGTGCAATATGATTATTGGGAACAATTTCAATTTACTACCCTCTCCCTCGTATATTCGTCCGCTTGCGTTCAATGACAAGGGTAGCGAAATTCTGCGCAAAATGAAACGCACCGCCTCGCTGCCATTGGCAGCAAGGGGTGCTGTTCTTAAAGACGATTTTGTGTTCCACCTTGAATGTCGCGCTACCGATATATATAACCTTGCACGCGGAATTGAAGGCGGAAAAGAATTTGATTTCGTTCCTGTGTTGTAATTTATTTTGTCGCTCTTTCGTAGATTTTCGTACAAATCTTTGCAATCGAATTTATTGAAAGGAACATTGCAACCAGAATCGCAACTGGAAGAATAAGCTGAAATCGCTGAAGCTTTTCTACTAAAAAGAAAGGTATAAACAGCATTACAGCTATAATTCCGATTATAAAATATTTATCAATCGATCTCATATAGGTTTCAAAAGCAAATATTGTTTGTGAATCAGCCTTGGACGCACGAAGTGCTTCAAGGCTTTCTTTTTTATAACCAGTCATTTTTGCCGCAATCGAATAAAACTTTACACTTTTTTCAAGTTTTTCGACTGCTTTTTCGCGGATACGCGCTTCGTTCTCTTTGAAATATTCGTGGAAATGAACTCTATATTCCTTTTTATCTTTTGTAAAAGTTATTTTTATCTTGTCGCCACGAAGCCACATTTTCGCTTCTGTCGGACGAAGTTTTACCGCATATCTTTTTCCGTCTTCACCTTTTACGCGAAGAGTGGAATGTTTGTCTGCGTTTTTGTTTTTATTTGTGATAACGGCGACTATCTCTTCCCCATCGACATCTATACATCTGCCTCTTTTAGGAATAAAATTCGTTATGCTTACAACCGTTATATAAATAAGAAGCGCCGCACCTGCGAGCATCATCATCAATGTCATACTCATATAATCAACTCCTCAAACCGCACAAAGTCCGACCCTTATGCGCCTGATTATTATACACCATCGGAGTTTTTTTTGCAAGCATATTCAAACTATATTTACATATCTTGAATCAACATAGCCGACAAGTCCGCGATAATTCACCACGTACCATCCCTGCCATTGTCCCAATATGGTAAGCGGTGCACCGTTTGGAATTGATGCAATAACACGCGAAGTCCTTGACGGTTTTTGACGCAGATTAAGAGAGCCAAAAGCAACTTTTACCACACCGCGTCGTGTGGGAGACGGTTCTATAAAAGGAATTCCGAAATATTCTGTAATCGAAAGAACAAGATTTGCGGCAATACGGTTGATGTTACTTGTTATCCAGTTTGCATCAGACACATTGTCATGATAACCAAGTTCAAGAAAAACGGCAGGTGCGCGCGTTTGTGTAACCTCTCCTATCGTAGTTGTGGTAATCGCTCTGACTTTAGACGGATTGGGGTAAATTGTTTTAAGATTTTTTGCGAAAATCTGTGCAGCACGCCTACCGCGTGTGCTTATCGGAGAATAATAAATATCTATTCCTGTGTACGTTCCGTACAATCCTTCGGGTGCGGCATTTGAATGAAGAGCAACGTGCAAATCATAATTTCCGCGATTTGATTGCCGTATGGCATCAGAAGCTGTCATATCGCGCGAATTTCGAGTAAACTGCACTCCGCTCGACATAAGATACGGTTCCATCGCGTCGGCGACAAGGTTCATATAATACTCCTCGCTACCACCCGTAACGTACATATTTCCTTCCTGTGTGGAAGGGCTTAAATATATTTTTGGCATTTTATCACTCCTTCTTTATATCGTATGAAAAACGCCCCTGATTTGACAAAACGGGCTTTTTGCTGTATAATTCCTTCTTGAAACTTCAAAAGAGGTGATAAAATGAAGAAAACAAAGATAATAATTTCGCTTATTCTTGTTCTTATAATTTCACAGCTCAGCGTATTTGCTGCGCCGAGAATTCCCGTGTACAAGGTGGGTAATGTTTATTACTTCCTTGACAAAACATCGGGTACTATTACAGGCTTTGCAGGTGAACCTGTTGACGTTGTAATCCCCACTTCGCTTGGCGGTTACAAGGTTCTTTCTATCGGCTCACGCGCGTTTGCAGAATGTCCTACGCTCAAGACACTTTCAATTCCGGACGGAATTACACTTATTTCTGCAGAAGCATTTTATTCGTGTTCAAACCTTAAAAGTGTAGAAATCGGAGCAAGCGTTTCCTACATCGGTTCACGCGCGTTTGCTAACTGTACCAATCTCGAAAATGTTGTATTCAAAGGATTTCTCGAAAATGAAGCTATAGCAAGCGACGCGTTTTACGGCACCGCATGGCTTGGCTCATCTTCACAGGAATTTGTGACGTTCGGCGGAACAATTCTTCTTAAATATAATGGTAGTTCCGAAACAGTTATCGTTCCTGAAGGTGTTCGCGAAATCGCATCCAACGCATTTGCATATAACTCCACTGTAAAGGAAGTCATCCTTCCTTCCACACTTGAAAAAATAGGCGACAATGCCTTTGTTCATTGTTACAGTCTTGAAAAAATAAATGTTCCTTCCACCGTTTCTCACATCGGTGCAGGTGCGTTTGACGATACAATCTGGATGTATAAGCAGACTTCCGATTTTGTAGTTGTAAACGGGATTCTGATTGCCTACAAGGGTACAGACCAACACGTTGAAATCCCCGAAGGCATAACAGCTGTCGGAAGTGGTGCATTCATGGCAAACGACGCTCTTTTGAGTGCACATCTCCCCTCCACAATCATTTATATCGATTCAATGGCTTTTGGCGGTTGCTCTTCAGTAAGGCTTGTAAATATTCCCGGAAGCGTTGAGTGGGTAGATGAATATGCTTTTGCAGGATGTACAAAGCTGACACTCCACGGAAGTTTGGATTCGTATTCCCAGAAGTATGCAGAATATATGGAAATGCCTTTCAGCACAGAAGTTTATGTAAGCTATAACGGAAACAAAGTATATTTTGATAACGCTGTGCCTATCATATATTATGAAAGAACTTATCTTCCCCTCCGTGCTCTTATGGAGCTTATGGGATTCACAGTTAGTTGGGACAGTGCAACCGGAAATGTTACCGCTGTAAAAGGTGACCGCACCGTTGTAATCACTCCTGCAGGTGAGATAAGCGTAAACGGCATTATCTCTCCGACGATTGCTCCGCCAATCAACATAAATGGTTCAAACCTTGTATCAGCGCGAGTTATTGCTGAAGCGGTAGATGCCCAGGTTGGTTGGGATGAAGCAACCAGAACTGTTCTGATAACAAACTGATAACAAACTAATAAATTCGCCTGTACATAGTGCAGGCGAATTTTAAAACCCATTTTTAAAGCAAGGTGTATTTTTATGCGTAAATTATTGAAATTTATGTTCAGCCAGTTTGCAATTGTGAGCTTTCTTTTACTGTTACAGCTTTTTGTAATGCTCGCAACGCTGATGAGAATAAGTGAATATTTTGTATATTTCAATATCTTTTTAAGAATTATCAGTGCGATAACGGTTATCGCCATTATAAACCGAAACTCAAACCCTTCATATAAACTCGCGTGGGTTGTGCCCATATTGATTTTCCCACTGTTCGGCGGACTGTTTTATCTGTTTATAACGGGACAAATGCACACAAGATATTATTTTAAAAAGCTTTTGAACAGTGCAAAAACAATAAATGAAAATTATCCTCAGGATAAGGAGCTGCTAAACGAAATTGCAAAGGATTTTCCCGAGCGCAGAAATACCGTCGGTTATGTAAATAACGTTACAAAAATGAACGCGTACCGCGTGGAAGGCGCGAAATATTTCCCGCTTGGCGAGGATATGCATAAAAGCATACTCGAAGAAATAGAAAAAGCTGAAAAATACATTTTTCTTGAGTTTTTCATTATTAAAGAGGGCGTTTTCTGGGACAGTATTTTAGAAATCCTGAAAAGAAAAGCCGCGGAAGGTGTTGACGTTCGTGTTATGTACGACGGAATGGGAAGTCTGGCACCACTTCCTCTTAAATATCCCAAAACGCTTGAAAGTTACGGCATAAAATGCCGTGTGTTCTCCCCCTTTACTCCGTTTTTGTCGGCGCTTCAGAATAACCGCGACCACCGAAAAATTCTTGTTATCGACGGCAAGGTTGCCTATACTGGTGGCATAAATTTGTCCGACGAATATATAAATATTGATTCACCGCTGGGACATTGGAAAGATATGGCGGTAAAGGTTGAGGGCGAGGCGGCTTTCGCATTTACGAGAATGTTCCTGCAACTGTGGTGGCATAATTCGTGGAAGAGCGAGGATATAAAAAATTTCGAGCCGGAATTTGAAAAAAGCAATACGAACGACGGCTATGTAATACCGTACGGCGATGTTCCGCAGGACAGTTATAAGATTGGCGAATTTATGTACCTTGATATAATAAACAAGGCGAAAAAATATGTATGGATTACGACGCCGTATCTTATCCTTGATAATGAAACGGTAGTTGCCCTGACCAATGCGGCACAAAGCGGGATTGATGTGAGGATTATATGTCCCAAAACGGTTGACCATTGGTACGCGCGTGCGGTGGCGTACAGTTATTACAAAGAACTTACGGAAGCAGGGGTTAAGCTTTACGAATACACACCCGGTTTTGTTCACGGAAAAACGTTTGTAAGTGACGATGAGGTTGCGGTTGTGGGAAGTATAAACCTTGATTACCGCAGTTTGTATCTTCATTTTGAATGTGCGGCGTGGTTTTTGGGAAGCAGTATCGTCGGCGATGTTAAAAGCGATTTTGAAAAAACCCTTGAAAAATGCGAGAAAATCACTATTGAGCAGTTGGGTAATATGCACCCTCTCCGCAAGTTATTGAATGCGATTTTAAGACTGTTCGCACCATTGATGTAAATAAAAAAGCACTTGGCAATCAGCCAAGTGCTTCTTTTATTGATGCGTTATTATTTCTCAATCTGTGAAGGACGAAGTACGAAGAAGAGCTGTGCGTCATCCCAAGAGATAAGCTGTGTAAGTCGCTTGTACACATCATCCTTACCGATGATTTCATATGTTGTTTCCTCAGCCTTGTTGGAAACGAGGAGATTTTCGCCGTCGTAAACCATTATGCTGATTTTTTCAAGTTCGCCTGTCATATTTTCCATTGTCCGATCCTTTGCCTTGAAATAGATTACGATATCGCCTGCTTCAAGGTGTTCGGGACGGAAGTCAAGAACTGACTTTGTAGCGTGATTCCACTTTTCCTTTTCGCCTGCATGGAAACTACGACCACCGTAAAGACGGTCTACAAGCATATCAAGGTAGGGAGCGTATTCTTCTCCCACTTCATACTGACGGGTATATGTTGTGATTTCTTTATAATCACCGGGGTGGATACCGCCGTCTTCACCCCAACCGTCGCCGGGAATGAATGTTTCGGGCTTAAAGAGATTTATCGCAAGGTCGAGTACAGAGGGAAGGGAAATTTCCTTGCCGAGCTTTGCATAGATTGCTTCTGCAAAGTCTGTATCTGCGCCAAGTTCCTTGAGGGCATCTGCACCACCTGCTGAAATAGCCTTGAGCGCATCTACCTTTTCAACTTCAAGCTTTGCTCCTCCTACTGTTGTTTTGAGAATGTTTGAGGGGATATTTGCAACGAAACCACCATCGTTTACGATGATTGAACCTACGGGAGCAGTTACCTTAACGCTGTAGCTGATTTCAACAGTTTCGCCTGCAGGAATATCAGCAAGGTTCCAAGTGATTTTGCCGTTTTCAAGCTTTCCGCCACCTGTGATGCTGTCTGCTACGATTTCAGTTCCTTCGGGAGCAGTTTCTGTAACAATGATACCCTTGTATATTTCGGATTCTTTCTTGCCGTGGTCGTATTCTGCACCCCAACGGATGTAGTTTTCGTTATTTGTGTTGTTTGTGATTTTGATTGTGTATGCAAGGTTTTCGCCAGCTACTGCGCTACCGAAAGGTGTTACTTCAACAGTTCTGTCGATATCCATTGCGGGGTACTGCGCACGGGATTTTGTATCCTCGGGGATTACGAAATCCTTCGCAATATCGTTGCCCATATCTTCGTCATAGCCGGGTGCTACGATAAGGTCGAGGGGACGAATAACGATAAGTGTCTGCTTCTGTGATGAACCAAACTTTGTTCTGGGATAATTGAAGTCGGCAAAGATTGCGCCGTCGGGTTCAAGCTTGTCGCCGTCAGTTGAAATCTTACCGCCACCTGTGGGATATGAGCAGTGGAGTGTAAGGTCGCTACCTACATAAAGTGTAGCGTGGTTCTGCGAAACCTGAACATCACCGGGACGGAGATTTTCCTTGTAATTGTCTGTGAAAGCGTAGAAGTAGTCATCTTCAACCTGCTGTGCAGAAAGCTTGTTTCCGTCCTTGTCGTAGTATGAGTAGTGAAGAGTGCCGTCGTAGCCGTCTTCCTTGAACTCTATACCTTCTGTATAATCGGTGTAGTGAGTTGAATCATACACATTGAATGCTATAAATTCCTTCTTCTTTGTTGCACTGCCCTTTTCCATGAAGTAGTCGTAGTCAATCCACTTTGCAACAACGCAGTCAACATCGTTATCTGTAAGCGGTTCGTTAACTGATACAAGAGCAGTTCTTCTTTCCTGCTGGTTTTCAGCGGTGTAGTAAAGCTGATCTGTTGAAAGACCATACTGTGTATTTCTGTCGCCCATGCAAAGAATATTAAGTGCTTCAAGATATGACTGGAACACATAGTCAGAACATACTGAATAGAATGTCATATCTTCTGTACTGTGTTCGGGAGGTGTCATAGCACTTGTTCTGCCTGTACCGCCAACATATCTGCCGAGGTATGAAACGCCTGCAGAGTCATACTGAACGCCGGGGCCTTTTACATAGTATGCCCAAGCCGCTGCAGTAATTGCATCTTCAAGGTCTTTACGGGTAACGATCTGTGCGCCTTCAGCTACCTTTTCAACCTTCTGTACAAGACAGTTCTTACAAGTATATGTAATTTCGTCATCCTTTGTAAGTTCGCCGTCGTTATAGTTATGAGGACCTTCTTCAGAGTGACCGTTGTCGATTGCACAGATGCGTGTGCAAGTGCCGTTTCCGTTATCAGTCCAAGCCTGCCAGTCGCAGACATGTGTTGTAAGGATAGTTCTTACTGCGTATGCAACCCAACCACGAGTAACATTTTCTTTTGGAAGAAGTTTGTTATCAGCTGCTTCAAAAAGTCTTTTACGCATTGCCCAGGCAAATGCTGTGCGTGCATAAAGACCGATTTCTGTACCATCGTCATATGTAGCAAGGATTTCGCCGTACTTGTTGTCGGCTTTTCCTTCAAGTTTTGCCCATTCGTAAATGAATGTTGCCGCGTGCTCGCGGTCAACACTCTTGCCGATACCGATTGTACCGTCTTCAAAACCGTTTATGATGTTATTCTGTTCGCCCCACGCGATTGCGTCTGCATAGTAAGCATCGTTGTCAACGTCTGTAAATGTTGCCTTTTCAGCAACTGCAGGTGAGCCTGATGCTCTATACAAGAATGTTATAAACTGCTCTCTTGTACAAACATCGTTTGC